>NZ_LR134439.1:1500000-1770411 GCF_900637845.1 Erysipelothrix rhusiopathiae | reverse complement strand
AAAGCCACGGCTAACTACGTGCCAGCAGCCGCGGTAATACGTAGGTGGCAAGCGTTATCCGGAATTATTGGGCGTAAAGGGAGCGCAGGCGTTTATCAAGTTTATGGTTAAAGTTCGGGGCTTAACCCCGTGATGCCATAGAACTGGTAGACTAGAGTGCAGGAGAGGTTAGTGGAATTCCATGTGTAGCGGTAAAATGCGTAGATATATGGAGGAACACCAGTGGCGAAGGCGGCTAACTGGCCTGTAACTGACGCTGAGGCTCGAAAGCGTGGGGAGCAAATAGGATTAGATACCCTAGTAGTCCACGCCGTAAACGATGGATACTAAGTGTTGGAGAAATTCAGTGCTGTAGTTAACGCAATAAGTATCCCGCCTGGGGAGTATGCGCGCAAGCGTAAAACTCAAAGGAATTGACGGGGGCCCGCACAAGCGGTGGAGTATGTGGTTTAATTCGAAGCAACGCGAAGAACCTTACCAGGTCTTGACATACCGCGCAAAAGCACAGAGATGTGTAATAGTTATGGCGGATACAGGTGGTGCATGGTTGTCGTCAGCTCGTGTCGTGAGATGTTGGGTTAAGTCCCGCAACGAGCGCAACCCTTGTCTTTAGTTACCAGCATTAAGTTGGGGACTCTAAAGAGACTGCCGGTGATAAACCGGAGGAAGGTGGGGATGACGTCAAATCATCATGCCCCTTATGATCTGGGCTACACACGTACTACAATGGCGTATACAGAGGGCAGCGAAGCAGCGATGCGGAGCGAATCTCAGAAAGTACGTCTCAGTTCGGATTGGAGTCTGCAACTCGACTCCATGAAGTCGGAATCGCTAGTAATCGCGGATCAGAATGCCGCGGTGAATACGTTCTCGGGCCTTGTACACACCGCCCGTCAAACCATGAGAGTTGGTAATACCCGAAGCCGGTGGCCTAACCTAGTTTACTAGGAGGGAGCCGTCGAAGGTAGGATCGATGATTGGGGTTAAGTCGTAACAAGGTATCCCTACCGGAAGGTGGGGATGGATCACCTCCTTTCTAAGGAGTAATTAGAAAGACGTGAAGTTGACACCTAAAGTTTCCTGTTTAGTTTTGAGAGTCCGTTGGAATCTCAAGAAAAATGATCTTTGAAAACTGAATAACAGAAAAGAAAAAGAGATAGACAAAGAAATAAATGTTATCAACATGATCTTTTCGAATAGTTGTATAAAACTAGATTTACATCAAGTTAAACAAAAACAGTAACTTAAGCAATTAAGTAAGCAATCAAAGCAAACACACAGCTTATCAAGCGATAAGCGTTAAAAAAACCTGATTTTAAGAATTAGGGCGCGAAATTACATGTGATTAAATATGTAAGGGCGTACGGTGGATGCCTAGGCACTAAGAGCTGATGAAGGACGCGACTAACAGCGAAATGCCTCGGGGAGTGGTACGTACACAACGATCCGGGGGTATCCGAATGGGGAAACCCAATACTGGTTATGCAGTATTACACATAAATGAATACATAGTTTATGATGAGGCAACCTTGCGAACTGAAACATCTTAGTAGCAAGAGGAAAAGAAAACAAAAGTGATTCCCTGAGTAGTGGCGAGCGAAACGGGAAAAGCCCAAACCATCTTCGTGATGGGGTAGTAGGACCACAACGTGGGATATCGAAGCTAGTCGAATGGCATTGAAAGGCCAGTCAAAGAAGGTGCAAACCCTGTAGACGAAAGCGTAAGATACTCTAGTGGTATCCTGAGTACGGCGAGGCACGAGAAACCTTGTCGGAATCAACCGGGACCACCCGGTAAGGCTAAATACTCCTTAGTGACCGATAGTGAACCAGTACCGTGAGGGAAAGGTGAAAAGAACCGCGGAAGCGGAGTGAAATAGATCCTGAAACCGTATGCTTACAAGAAGTCAGAGCCCGTTAATGGGTGATGGCGTGCCTTTTGTAGAATGAACCGGCGAGTTACTCATAATGTGCGAGGTTAAGTTGAAGAGACGGAGCCGAAGCGAAAGCGAGTCTTAATAGGGCGATATAGTACATTGTGGTAGACCCGAAACTGAGTGATCTAGCCATGACCAGGTTGAAGTTTGGGTGAAACCAAATGGAGGACCGAACCGACCATCGTTGAAAAGCTGGCGGATGAGTTGTGGCTAGCGGAGAAATTCCAATCGAACTCAGATATAGCTGGTTCTCCCCGAAATAGCTTTAGGGCTAGCGTCAATGTAAGGCCACTGGAGGTAGAGCACTGAATGTATGATGGCCCCATCTCGGGGTACTGAATATAATCAAACTCCGAATGCCAGTGGATAGTAGTTGGCAGTCAGACTATGGGTGATAAGGTCCGTAGTCGAAAGGGAAACAGCCCAGACCATCAGTTAAGGTCCCAAAATTCATGCTAAGTGGAAAAGGATGTGGGGATGCACAGACAACTAGGAGGTTGGCTCAGAAGCAGCCATCCTTTAAAGAGTGCGTAACAGCTCACTAGTCGAGTGACCCTGCGCCGAAAATGTACCGGGGCTAAGTATGATACCGAAACTATGGATTTATTGTTTCAATAAATGGTAGGGGAGCGTTCTATACTGCGTTGAAGCTGTACCGTAAGGAGCAGTGGAGTGTATAGAAGTGAGAATGCCGGTGTGAGTAGCGAGATGTCAGTGAGAATCTGACACACCGATTGCCTAAGGTTTCCAGGGGAAGGCTCGTCCTCCCTGGGTAAGTCGGGACCTAAGATGAGGCTGAAAAGCGTAGTCGATGGACAACAGGTTGATATTCCTGTACCCGATACATAAGTGAAGGAATGACAGAGAAGGCTAGGTTATGCCAGCGACTGGAAGTGCTGGTTTAAGCGAAGGAGCTGTATGGTAGGCAAATCCGCCATGCAAAGCAAAGGCGTTACGAGGAGTGAACCCGTGAGGAAGTAGCGAAGTAACTGATGCCAGCTCTCAAGAAAAGTTTCTAGCGTTAATTATGTATTGGCCCGTACCAAAACCGACACAGGTAGGCAAGGAGAGAATCCTAAGGTGAGCGAGAGAACTGTTGCCAAGGAACTCGGCAAAATGACCCCGTAACTTCGGGAGAAGGGGTGCTCGTAAGAGCCGCAGTGAAGAGGCCCAAGCGACTGTTTAACTAAAACACAGCTCTCTGCAAAGTCGCAAGACGAAGTATAGGGGGTGACACCTGCCCGGTGCTGGAAGGTTAAGGGAATATGTTAGAATTCGTTCGAAGCATTGAACTGAAGCCCCAGTGAACGGCGGCCGTAACTATAACGGTCCTAAGGTAGCGAAATTCCTTGTCGGGTAAGTTCCGACCCGCACGAAAGGTGTAACGATTTGGGCGCTGTCTCGGCAGCAGACTCGGTGAAATCTTAGTACCGGTAAAGATGCCGGTTACCCGCAACTAGACGGAAAGACCCCATGGAGCTTTACTGTAGCTTGATATTGAACTTTGAGCCTACATGTACAGGATAGGTGGGAGACTATGAAGCATGTACGCTAGTATATGTGGAGTCGCCATTGGGATACCACTCTTGTATGTTTGAAGTTCTAACCGCGTACCGTGATCCGGTACCGGGAGAGTGTCAGGTGGGCAGTTTGACTGGGGCGGTCGCCTCCTAAAGAGTAACGGAGGCGCCCAAAGGTACCCTCAGATTGGTTGGAAATCAATCGACGAGCGTAAAGGCAGAAGGGTGCTTGACTGCGAGACCTACAAGTCGAGCAGGGACGAAAGTCGGGCTTAGTGATCCGGCGGTTCCGAGTGGAAGGGCCGTCGCTTAACGGATAAAAGCTACCCTGGGGATAACAGGCTAATCTCGCCCAAGAGTTCACATCGACGGCGAGGTTTGGCACCTCGATGTCGGCTCATCGCATCCTGGAGCTGAATTAGGTTCCAAGGGTTGGGCTGTCCGCCCATTAAAGCGGTACGCGAGCTGGGTTCAGAACGTCGTGAGACAGTTCGGTCCCTATCTGTTGTGGGCGTAGGAAATTTGAGGAGCGCTGTCCCTAGTACGAGAGGACCGGGATGGACATACCGCTGGTGTACCAGTTGTTCTGCCAAGGGCATCGCTGGGTAGCTAAGTATGGACTGGATAAGCGCTGAAAGCATCTAAGCACGAAGCCAACTCCAAGATGAGATTTCCCATACGTAAGTAGTAAGACCCCTGAGAGACGATCAGGTTGATAGGTCAGAGGTGGAAGCATAGTGATATGTGGAGCTGACTGATACTAATAGGTCGAGGTTTTAATCACAAAAGATACAACGATTCGAAAAAGATCAAATTTCTGTTATTCAGTTTTGAGAGTTCATCTCTCTAATGCACTACGATCTGGTGATTTTAGCGAAGTGGTCACACCTGTTCCCATCTCGAACACAGAAGTTAAGCACTTTAGCGGCGACAATATCTAGCCACGCGCTAGTGAAGATAGTTCATCGCCAGGTAATTTGACACTCTATTTAGAGTGTCTTTTTTTATGTTTTCAAAGAAGCGCTTATACTGACCATCACGGTATAAAATGATGAAACACGATGTCGATCTAAAAAATCATAGAATAAAGTGGTAAGTCTAAATAGGTGCTGCATTGTGAGCTGGATCGGTATCAAGCTTATAAAACGCCAACTTTTGTGAGCGAAAAGGGAAAAAGAAACAAAAAACTATCCAAAAACCGCCTATAAAAAAGACAAAAAAACAGGTAAAACAGGCATATATGAACCATGAAAATCACGAATGAACTGAAAAGACCTAAAAAAAGAAGAAATGTCAAAATAAAGTGAAAATAGTGTTGACGGTGGCTAAAGAGGGTGGTATTATATACAAGCGCTAAGGGAAACCGAGTGCAGAAAATGGTCTTTGAAAACTAAACAGGAAACGTCAATTTCAAAAAGAAATACGGATAAATTAATAAACAAAACTCGTCAGAGTTAAAAAGAGAAAGAATCAAATGGAGAGTTTGATCCTGGCTCAGGATGAACGCTGGCGGCGTGCCTAATACATGCAAGTCGAACGAAGTGAAGAGGAGCTTGCTCCTTGGAACTTAGTGGCGAACGGGTGAGTAATACATAAGCAACCTGCCTCGATGCCTGGGATAACAGAGGGAAACTTCTGCTAATACCGGATACGTTAATCTAAGACATCTTAGATTAATTAAAGATGGGATACATCACAACGAGATGGGCTTATGGCGCATTAGTTAGTTGGTAAGGTAACGGCTTACCAAGACGATGATGCGTAGCCGACCTGAGAGGGTGACCGGCCACACTGGGACTGAGACACGGCCCAGACTCCTACGGGAGGCAGCAGTAGGGAATTTTCGGCAATGGGGGAAACCCTGACCGAGCAACGCCGCGTGAGTGAAGACGGCCTTCGGGTTGTAAAGCTCTGTTGTAAGGGAAGAACGATAGGAAGAGGGAATGCTTCTTATATGACGGTACCTTACCAGAAAGCCACGGCTAACTACGTGCCAGCAGCCGCGGTAATACGTAGGTGGCAAGCGTTATCCGGAATTATTGGGCGTAAAGGGAGCGCAGGCGGTTTATCAAGTTTATGGTTAAAGTTCGGGGCTTAACCCCGTGATGCCATAGAAACTGGTAGACTAGAGTGCAGGAGAGGTTAGTGGAATTCCATGTGTAGCGGTAAAATGCGTAGATATATGGAGGAACACCAGTGGCGAAGGCGGCTAACTGGCCTGTAACTGACGCTGAGGCTCGAAAGCGTGGGGAGCAAATAGGATTAGATACCCTAGTAGTCCACGCCGTAAACGATGGATACTAAGTGTTGGAGAAATTCAGTGCTGTAGTTAACGCAATAAGTATCCCGCCTGGGGAGTATGCGCGCAAGCGTAAAACTCAAAGGAATTGACGGGGGCCCGCACAAGCGGTGGAGTATGTGGTTTAATTCGAAGCAACGCGAAGAACCTTACCAGGTCTTGACATACCGCGCAAAAGCACAGAGATGTGTAATAGTTATGGCGGATACAGGTGGTGCATGGTTGTCGTCAGCTCGTGTCGTGAGATGTTGGGTTAAGTCCCGCAACGAGCGCAACCCTTGTCTTTAGTTACCAGCATTAAGTTGGGGACTCTAAAGAGACTGCCGGTGATAAACCGGAGGAAGGTGGGGATGACGTCAAATCATCATGCCCCTTATGATCTGGGCTACACACGTACTACAATGGCGTATACAGAGGGCAGCGAAGCAGCGATGCGGAGCGAATCTCAGAAAGTACGTCTCAGTTCGGATTGGAGTCTGCAACTCGACTCCATGAAGTCGGAATCGCTAGTAATCGCGGATCAGAATGCCGCGGTGAATACGTTCTCGGGCCTTGTACACACCGCCCGTCAAACCATGAGAGTTGGTAATACCCGAAGCCGGTGGCCTAACCTAGTTTACTAGGAGGGAGCCGTCGAAGGTAGGATCGATGATTGGGGTTAAGTCGTAACAAGGTATCCCTACCGGAAGGTGGGGATGGATCACCTCCTTTCTAAGGAGTAATTAGAAAGACGTGAAGTTGACACCTAAAGTTTCCTGTTTAGTTTTGAGAGTCCGTTGGAATCTCAAGAAAAATGATCTTTGAAAACTGAATAACAGAAAAGAAAAAGAGATAGACAAAGAAATAAATGTTATCAACATGATCTTTTCGAATAGTTGTATAAAACTAGATTTACATCAAGTTAAACAAAAACAGTAACTTAAGCAATTAAGTAAGCAATCAAAGCAAACACACAGCTTATCAAGCGATAAGCGTTAAAAAAAACCTGATTTTAAGAATTAGGGCGCGAAATTACATGTGATTAAATATGTAAGGGCGTACGGTGGATGCCTAGGCACTAAGAGCTGATGAAGGACGCGACTAACAGCGAAATGCCTCGGGGAGTGGTACGTACACAACGATCCGGGGGTATCCGAATGGGGAAACCCAATACTGGTTATGCAGTATTACACATAAATGAATACATAGTTTATGATGAGGCAACCTTGCGAACTGAAACATCTTAGTAGCAAGAGGAAAAGAAAACAAAAGTGATTCCCTGAGTAGTGGCGAGCGAAACGGGAAAAGCCCAAACCATCTTCGTGATGGGGTAGTAGGACCACAACGTGGGATATCGAAGCTAGTCGAATGGCATTGAAAGGCCAGTCAAAGAAGGTGCAAACCCTGTAGACGAAAGCGTAAGATACTCTAGTGGTATCCTGAGTACGGCGAGGCACGAGAAACCTTGTCGGAATCAACCGGGACCACCCGGTAAGGCTAAATACTCCTTAGTGACCGATAGTGAACCAGTACCGTGAGGGAAAGGTGAAAAGAACCGCGGAAGCGGAGTGAAATAGATCCTGAAACCGTATGCTTACAAGAAGTCAGAGCCCGTTAATGGGTGATGGCGTGCCTTTTGTAGAATGAACCGGCGAGTTACTCATAATGTGCGAGGTTAAGTTGAAGAGACGGAGCCGAAGCGAAAGCGAGTCTTAATAGGGCGATATAGTACATTGTGGTAGACCCGAAACTGAGTGATCTAGCCATGACCAGGTTGAAGTTTGGGTGAAACCAAATGGAGGACCGAACCGACCATCGTTGAAAAGCTGGCGGATGAGTTGTGGCTAGCGGAGAAATTCCAATCGAACTCAGATATAGCTGGTTCTCCCCGAAATAGCTTTAGGGCTAGCGTCAATGTAAGGCCACTGGAGGTAGAGCACTGAATGTATGATGGCCCCATCTCGGGGTACTGAATATAATCAAACTCCGAATGCCAGTGGATAGTAGTTGGCAGTCAGACTATGGGTGATAAGGTCCGTAGTCGAAAGGGAAACAGCCCAGACCATCAGTTAAGGTCCCAAAATTCATGCTAAGTGGAAAAGGATGTGGGGATGCACAGACAACTAGGAGGTTGGCTCAGAAGCAGCCATCCTTTAAAGAGTGCGTAACAGCTCACTAGTCGAGTGACCCTGCGCCGAAAATGTACCGGGGCTAAGTATGATACCGAAACTATGGATTTATTGTTTCAATAAATGGTAGGGGAGCGTTCTATACTGCGTTGAAGCTGTACCGTAAGGAGCAGTGGAGTGTATAGAAGTGAGAATGCCGGTGTGAGTAGCGAGATGTCAGTGAGAATCTGACACACCGATTGCCTAAGGTTTCCAGGGGAAGGCTCGTCCTCCCTGGGTAAGTCGGGACCTAAGATGAGGCTGAAAAGCGTAGTCGATGGACAACAGGTTGATATTCCTGTACCCGATACATAAGTGAAGGAATGACAGAGAAGGCTAGGTTATGCCAGCGACTGGAAGTGCTGGTTTAAGCGAAGGAGCTGTATGGTAGGCAAATCCGCCATGCAAAGCAAAGGCGTTACGAGGAGTGAACCCGTGAGGAAGTAGCGAAGTAACTGATGCCAGCTCTCAAGAAAAGTTTCTAGCGTTAATTATGTATTGGCCCGTACCAAAACCGACACAGGTAGGCAAGGAGAGAATCCTAAGGTGAGCGAGAGAACTGTTGCCAAGGAACTCGGCAAAATGACCCCGTAACTTCGGGAGAAGGGGTGCTCGTAAGAGCCGCAGTGAAGAGGCCCAAGCGACTGTTTAACTAAAACACAGCTCTCTGCAAAGTCGCAAGACGAAGTATAGGGGGTGACACCTGCCCGGTGCTGGAAGGTTAAGGGAATATGTTAGAATTCGTTCGAAGCATTGAACTGAAGCCCCAGTGAACGGCGGCCGTAACTATAACGGTCCTAAGGTAGCGAAATTCCTTGTCGGGTAAGTTCCGACCCGCACGAAAGGTGTAACGATTTGGGCGCTGTCTCGGCAGCAGACTCGGTGAAATCTTAGTACCGGTAAAGATGCCGGTTACCCGCAACTAGACGGAAAGACCCCATGGAGCTTTACTGTAGCTTGATATTGAACTTTGAGCCTACATGTACAGGATAGGTGGGAGACTATGAAGCATGTACGCTAGTATATGTGGAGTCGCCATTGGGATACCACTCTTGTATGTTTGAAGTTCTAACCGCGTACCGTGATCCGGTACCGGGAGAGTGTCAGGTGGGCAGTTTGACTGGGGCGGTCGCCTCCTAAAGAGTAACGGAGGCGCCCAAAGGTACCCTCAGATTGGTTGGAAATCAATCGACGAGCGTAAAGGCAGAAGGGTGCTTGACTGCGAGACCTACAAGTCGAGCAGGGACGAAAGTCGGGCTTAGTGATCCGGCGGTTCCGAGTGGAAGGGCCGTCGCTTAACGGATAAAAGCTACCCTGGGGATAACAGGCTAATCTCGCCCAAGAGTTCACATCGACGGCGAGGTTTGGCACCTCGATGTCGGCTCATCGCATCCTGGAGCTGAATTAGGTTCCAAGGGTTGGGCTGTCCGCCCATTAAAGCGGTACGCGAGCTGGGTTCAGAACGTCGTGAGACAGTTCGGTCCCTATCTGTTGTGGGCGTAGGAAATTTGAGGAGCGCTGTCCCTAGTACGAGAGGACCGGGATGGACATACCGCTGGTGTACCAGTTGTTCTGCCAAGGGCATCGCTGGGTAGCTAAGTATGGACTGGATAAGCGCTGAAAGCATCTAAGCACGAAGCCAACTCCAAGATGAGATTTCCCATACGTAAGTAGTAAGACCCCTGAGAGACGATCAGGTTGATAGGTCAGAGGTGGAAGCATAGTGATATGTGGAGCTGACTGATACTAATAGGTCGAGGTTTTAATCACAAAAGATACAACGATTCGAAAAAGATCAAATTTCTGTTATTCAGTTTTGAGAGTTCATCTCTCTAATGCACTACGATCTGGTGATTTTAGCGAAGTGGTCACACCTGTTCCCATCTCGAACACAGAAGTTAAGCACTTTAGCGGCGACAATATCTAGCCACGCGCTAGTGAAGATAGTTCATCGCCAGGTAATTTGACACTCTATTTAGAGTGTCTTTTTTTAATTTTTGTGTAAGAAGTGTGATATAATTATTCGGATGGTGATAAAAATGAAAAAACAAATAAAAACATACTCAGTAACTGAGACAATGAAACTCGGAGAGCAACTTGGACAAAGTCTAACGAAAGGTTGCCTCATTTCTCTAGCAGGTGATTTGGGAGTTGGGAAAACAGCTTTCACAAAAGGTCTTGCAAAGGGATTAGAAATTAACGAAACGATTAGTAGTCCAACATTTACGATCTTAAAGGAATACGATGGACGACTGAACCTAAAACATATTGATGCATATCGATTAGAGGGTGTATCATCCGACGCAATCGGTCTTTTTGACTTATTGGATGATCGTAATGTCGTCGTACTTGAATGGGGTAAGTACTTAGATGATTTAGATTTCAAAATCGATTATTTAATTACTCTAGATTATGAAGATGAAAATGAGAGAACGATTACAATTGAGGAGCTAAATTAATGAATACACTAATTATAGATACATCGCATAAATTTCTTGCTGTTGGTTTGAAAGTGAATGATGTACTAAAGGTAAATAAACAATCACTCATGGATAAAAAACAATCTGAATTCTTATTAACTTATGTTGATAAAGCAATTCAAGAAGCTGGATTAGCGCCAATGGATATCGATAAAATCGTAATTACTAGTGGTCCCGGTAGCTATACAGGATTAAGAATCGGTATGACATTTGCTAAAACATTTGCTCTTACAAACCATAAGCTTGAGATATACAAAGTCAATACATTACTTTCTTTATCAGGAAATAATAACGGTTTCTCATTTATTGATGCGAGATCAGATCGTGTTTTCGGTGCTTTTGTTTCAGATGGTATCGTCAAGGATGAGCGCATCTATACGCTTGAAGAGTTAGTTGATATCAATGTTGATCTATTTGGTGATCTTGAATTAGTTCATAAAGCAGTAGAACAACCACAAATAATTCAAAATATAATCGATGTTGAGAAATCGTGGGAAATGGAATCGAATATTGACTTACTCGTTCCCAATTATTTAAAATAATGATACGAAAAGCTACGCAAAATGATCTGAGTGAGATTGTTAGTATTGACCAGAAGACACTAACTTCTCATTGGACAGAGAAACAATATTTAAGTGAACTCTCAATTGAAAATGGATTGATGTATGTTATTGAAGTAGAAAATTACATATGTGGATTCTTCAGTCTCAGAATTCTTGATGATACCTGTGATTTATTACAGATAGCAGTTCATCAGGATTTTCAATCACGAGGGTATGGAAACATGCTTATGAATCATTTATGTAAAGTAGCAATTAATTATGAGATAAAGAATATCTTCTTAGAAGTCGAAGAAAACAATAGGAAAGCACTCCAATTCTACCTCAAATACAATTTTGAAGTAATTTCTATTCGAAAAGACTATTATGGGATTAATAGAAATGCAGTAGTGATGAGAAAGGTGTTATAAATGTTAATATTAGCTATAGAATCAAGTTGTGATGAAACATCTTGTGCAATAATTAAGGACGGTTTTGAGGTTTTAAGTAACTCAGTGTCAACACAGATAGAAATCCATAAACAATATGGAGGTGTATTTCCTGAAGTTGCTTCAAGACTTCATGTTGAAAATATCAATATTGTAATTAAAGACGCTTTGGATAAAGCAAATATAAAAATTGAAGACGTTGATGCGATTGCAGTAACGCAGGGACCCGGATTGATTGGTTCGTTACATGTAGGTGTTATGGCTGCGAAAACTCTTGCATGGAGTCTAGGAAAGCCTCTTATTCCAGTTCATCATATTGCCGGACATATTTATGCAAATAAACTTGTCGGTGATTTAAAGTTTCCTCTGCTTGCGCTCGTTATTTCCGGTGGTCATACAGAGCTTGTATCAATGCAGGACGAATATCAATTTGAGGTAATTGGAAAAACTCAGGATGATGCAGTTGGTGAAGCATTCGATAAAGTTGCACGATTACTTGGTCTTGGATATCCTGGAGGTCCTGTAATTGACAAGTTGGCACAAACTGGTAAAGAAAACTACCAATTGCCAAAAGTTAAGACAGAAAATCCATTGGATTTCTCTTTTAGTGGTTTAAAGTCAGCAGTAAGGCAATTAACATTGCGTGAGGAACGTAACGACCGTGAGATCATTGTTGAAGATGTTGCGTATGCGTTTCAACATGCTGCGGTTAGAGAACTAATGTCACGGGTGGAATATGCACTTGAAAATTCTGAGGTTCAATATGAATCGCTAGTATTAGCAGGCGGTGTCGCCGCTAATTCAGAAGTTCGTAAACAAATTGTAGCTTTAAATGCTCAATATCCAAGTTTAAATATTTTAGTACCACCACTTTGGGCATGCATGGACCAAGCTGCGATGATTGGACTTGCGGGTCAAATTGCCTATGATAAAGGCGTTCGTGGAGATTGTGAAATTTCCGCACTTTCTAACAAACAACTGATCTCTTATTAAAGTTTTCACATTTAATAAGGCAAGACTTTGTGATATGATTTACACGGTGGTGATATCATGAGTAATATATCTAATGTACCAAAAGCAACAATGCAAAGGTACCCTATATATTTAAAGGCATTAAGAAAACTCTATAATATGGGAGTTGAACGTATTCTATCAAGAGAACTATCTTTATTTGTAGATATTGAATCTACAACAATACGTCGTGATTTTTCGTTTATTGGTTCGCTTGGTAAACAAGGTTATGGTTATGATGTAAAGACCTTAATTGAAACGTTTGATAATCTTTTAGGTGTGAGTTTTGAAGAAGAGTTAATTTTAGTAGGTGCCGGAAATTTAGGGCGTGCTATTTTGAATTATAATCGTTGGAATCACGTCGTTGGTGAAATTGCATGTGCATTTGATATTGATCCAAACAAACTTGGAGAAGCATCAGATATTCCAATCTATCACATGAGTGAGTTGGAAGAACGAATGCCCAAAGGATGTCGCATAGCAATCGTAACGGTTTCAAAAAATGTTCAAGAAACAATAGATAAACTCGTAGATTTAGGAATCGTAGGAATTGTTGACTTTTCAAGTGAACATATTCAGGTTCCAAAACATGTAATTGTAAAAACAGTAGATGTCGTATCTACGGTTCAGGAATTAATATTCCAGACTAATAATATTCGTTAAAAATAGTTGAGGTGTAAAGATGATTTCATATTTAACAATACGAGAGTGCTATGACCTGTTGTCATATGGCTCGGAAATTGAAGTTGATGCAATTGAATTTGTGCAATTGCAAGGTTGGGTTAGAACTAACCGTAAAGGAAAAAATGTAGGGTTCATCGAGTTAAATGATGGAACTTATTTTAGAAGTGCACAATGTGTTTATGCAGCAGATTTAGATAACTATGATGAAATAGGTAAATACAATACAGGTACAGCGATTACGGTAACTGGATTGTTTAAAGTTACTCCGGATGGAAAACAACCTTTTGAAATCGAAGTTAAAGAAGTTAAATTAGAAGGCGAATGCAGTTCGGATTATCCGTTACAGAAAAAACGTCATAGTTATGAATATTTAAGAGAAATTGCGCATTTACGCGTAAGAACAAACTCATTTATGGCAGTGTTCCGTGTCCGTTCTGTTCTTTCAATGGCAATCCATGAATTTTTCCAAAATCAAGGGTTTGTTTATGTGCATACACCAGTAATTACAGGAAATGATGCTGAGGGTGCTGGTGAAGCATTTGTCGTTACAACACGTGATGATGCTAAATATGAAAAAGATTTCTTTGGAAAAAAAGCAAGTCTAACCGTATCTGGTCAATTACATGCTGAAGCTTTTGCACTCGCATTTAGAGATGTATATACTTTTGGTCCTACTTTTAGAGCTGAAAATTCAAATACAGCACGCCATGCAAGTGAATTTTGGATGGTTGAGCCAGAGATTGCATTTGCAGATCTTGAAGATAATATGAATTTAATAGAAGATCTCGTTAAATATTGCATCGAGTATGTGCTTGAGAATGCTCCAGAAGAAATGAAATTTTTCAATGAGCGAATTGATACCACGCTATTAGAACGACTTAACGAATTACTTTCAAGTGAATTCAAACGAATGACGTATACAGAAGCGGTTGAATTACTTGAAAAACAAAATGACCGTTTTGAATATAAGGTTGAGTGGGGTACGGATTTACAATCTGAACATGAACGTTATATTAGTGAAGAAGTTGTTAAGGGTCCTGTATTTATTACAGATTATCCAAAAGAAATTAAATCCTTCTATATGCGACTTAATGAAGATGGAAAAACCGTTGCAGCTTGTGATTTATTAGTTCCACATGTTGGGGAACTTGTAGGTGGATCACAACGTGAAGAACGTCTTGATGTTCTTGAAAGACGAATGGAAGAGTTGGATATTCCAAAAGAAAGTCTTGAATGGTATTTAGATTTAAGACGTTATGGCGGTGTCAAACATTCAGGTTTTGGAATAGGATTCGAGCGCTTCTTGATGTATATTACTTCAATGACAAATATTCGTGATGTAGTACCATTTGCGCGTACACCACGTCATTTAGATTATTAGGGGTAAAGCATGGATTTTAAATCAAAATATGTTCCAAAAGAAAGAAAAAGAGTGAACTACAAAATTGTAGTTCCTTTTATTCTATTATTAGGACTGTTATTTTATGCTGTTTATGATCTTTATAAACCAGCGAATCAAGAAACAGATAATCACTTTTCGATATGTAAGACAGATTTTATTCAAACACAAGAATTGCTTTCGACTTTAGAACATCAACCTCCAATCGATTTGAACGATTATGGTATCTATGGGCAGACTTTAGGATTGTACAATAAAGCTTATACAATCCACGAACAAGATCCATTTGATGGAAAGACGGTGTTTTTGAATAACCTCTGTAAAAATGAAGAAAGTGTCTACATGATGAATGTTGATTTAGATAATAAAATTCCAATGGAGATGCTCGAAGATGGATTCTATCAAATAAAAATATTGGAAGGTCTCAAACAATTATCCTTACGTTCAGATAATAAAATCGATGATGTATTTTATTCGGTATCCAAGGATGGGTACTCTAAGAAAATTAGAATGATTGCCGATATGGATTTATTTAATGATGATTCTAAAAAGGTTATGAACGATAATTATGTTTTTTTGGAGGTATCATCTGTTGAAACTCCAAAAGATAATATCGATATTGTAATCGATCCAGTTGGTTTAGTTGAAGATGAAAACGGAAATATTGATTATGGAGGTCAACGTTCCGATCTTATAGAGAGTAAAGAAATGTATCGCACAGCAGAGGAGATTAAAACGCAGTTGGAAGCCAAGGGGCTTACGGTTATGATTGCTCGTGATGACAGTAAACCAAAGTCTTTAAATGGCACGGAAGGGCGTTTAAAATCAGCTTATGATGTTGGTGCAAAGTACTACATTCAGTTAAGATTTCCAAATAGTCCGTATGAAGGCGATAAGGGTACAACAATTATGTACTCCAATTTCACATCAAATAAACTTGCTACAAATATTATGAAGAATATTATGAATGCTACCTCATTAAAACCTTCAATATGGTCTTCTGGTAGAAGTATGGATGGTGTTTACCATCCTGAACAAATTGAAGGATATGATTCAATTGATTCAATACGTGAAGCGGGTGGGCGTTTTACAGGTGCTGGAACCATGGATGAGACTTATCGTGAGTTAAATCAATTTGCGTCTGAAAGCAATAAGGGCATGCATTCGATTGTAATTGAATATGGGTTCATGAATGATGATCAAACATTTAATACATGGAAACAAGAACATTCAAAAATAGTCGATGCCACTGTATCAGGTATTCTAGCAGAATTGGGATACTCTAAATAATTAGGTGATAGTATATGTTAGTTCAAATTAAAAGTGCATTTAAGTCTTTTGGGAGCCAAGAGCTTTTTAAAGACTTAAATTTAATCATACAAGAGAATGAAAAAGTTGCGCTCATTGGCGCGAATGGGGTTGGTAAGACAACTCTTTTTAACGTTTTATCTGGGAATGAGGGTTTGGATAAAGGGGATGTGTTTTGGAAGTCGGGAATACGAACTGGATTTTTAGAACAAATTCATGTAACTCAGGATGAAGTAATACTGAAGGATTTCTTTGCGGAGGCATACAGCGATATCACAAAGCTTCAGACTCAACTCAATGATTTGGAAGCTTTGATGAAGACAGATCACAGCGATAAAATTCTAAAGTCTTATGATCGAATTCAAACTGAATTTTTAAGACGTGGTGGATACTCAATTGAAACAGAAGTTCATACACTGCTTACAAAATTTAACTTTACAGTATCGGACTTAGACCGTTCCCTTAATACATTTTCAGGAGGCCAAGTTACGCGTTTAGCGTTTGTTAGGCTTTTATTAAGTAAACCCGATATTCTTTTTCTAGATGAACCAACAAATCATTTAGATATTTCAACCATTGAATGGCTTGAGGGCTATCTAAATGCATATGATGGTTCTGTAGTTGTTGTTTCACATGACCGTTTATTTTTAGACCGTGTTTGTAATGTGGTCGTCGAGATAGAGGATTACATCGCGACACGTTATTCAAGTAATTATACGGGTTATCAAGTATTAAAAGAAAAAGATATCGAGCGCCATAACATTAAGGTTCGAAATCAGCAAAAAGAAATCGAACGTATCGAAGGTTTAATCGAAAAATTTAGATATAAAAAGAATAAAGCTGCTTTTGCACAGTCAAAAATTAAATATTTAGATCGTATTGACCGACTTGAAACTAAGGATTCTAAGACAAAGGAATTTAAAGCTGAATTTAAGTCACAATTAAGAGGTGGGAAAGATGTACTCACTCTAAGTGATTTTGTAATTGGCTATGATAAGCCTTTGACAACAGTGACGCAAACATTCACAAGAGGTCGTCGTTATGCGATTGTTGGTGATAATGGTACCGGTAAATCGACGCTTCTAAAGTCTTTATCAGGACGTTTAGAACCACTTGGAGGCGATATTTTGTTGGGACATCAAATTAAGATGGGTTACTTTGATCAGAATCTTCTTGATTTCTCGATGGATAAATCTGTTTTGGAAGAGGTATGGGACGAATTTCCGCAGTTGGATCATACAGAGATTCGAACCGCTTTAGGTCAATTTCTCTTTAAGGGTGAAGATGTCTTTAAATCGGTTTCTGTTCTCTCTGGTGGTGAACGTGTTCGCTTATCATTGATTAAATTAATGTTAAGGCATGATAACCTTCTTGTTCTTGATGAGCCAACGAATCATCTTGATATCCAAGGAAAAGAAGCTTTAGAAAAATCACTGAGTCATTATGATGGTACAATGATTTTTGTATCACATGACCGTTATTTTATTGAGAAACTTGCGACGGATATTTTGTTACTGAAAGATGGTGTCCTTGAACATACAGAAATGAGTATGACTGATATTGTTAACGAAAACAAACAAAAATCTCAAGAGCAGAAACAAACCAATAAAAATGAATATGTGAATATTAAAAAATATAAAAACAGACAAAAGAAACTTGAAGAAGAACTGATTGAATTCTACGAGGATTTAGAAATTCATCGTGAACTTCGGTTCAGTCCGGATTATTATCATGATTATGAAAAAATGAATCAATTAAATCAAACAATAGATGAAATTCATAATGAAATTAAGCATCGTGAAAATGAATGGGCTGAGGTTTCGGAAATCTTGGAAGAAAACGATTAGAAATTGCTTTCTTATTTGGCTATTTTGATATTATTGTGTATAATAGGAATTGGTAAAAAATAAAGGAGTAGATTACTATATGGCTAAATGTTTAGTGGCTCAATCAGGTGGGCCAACATCAGTAATTAACGCTACTGTTGCAGGTATCGTTAAAGCAAACCAACTGAACCCAATTTATGATGTGGTTTTAGGTGGTCTTCATGGAATCGAGGGAATTCTTGAAGAAAAATTTGTGGATTTAACACACATGAGTGAAGACGAAAACAATGTTTTACGTCAAACACCTTCAAGTGCATTAGGTTCATGTCGTTATAAATTAAAACGTGAAAACGTGGCAGATTTCGAAAAATTATTCGCAATTTTAGAAAAACATGATATCCGTACTATGTTCTACGTTGGTGGAAACGATTCAATGGATACTGTTTATGCATTATCACAATATGCAGAAGCAAATGGCCACACTGAATTCCAATTTGTTGGTTGTCCAAAAACTGTTGATAATGACCTTATGGTTATTGATCACTGTCCAGGATTTGCAAGTGCAGCGAAATTTATCGCTACAACTGCTTACCAAACATGGTTAGATAGTACTGTTTATACACGTCAAGATGTATTTATTCTTGAAACAATGGGACGCGATGCTGGTTGGTTAGCAGCAAGTGCTTGTGTTTCAGGTGTTGTTGATATGGTAGTTCTTCCTGAACTAGCGTTCGATAAAGAAGCATTCTTAAAAACAGTTCAAAAACATATTGATGAAAAAAATAAATGTTATATCGTTGTAAGTGAAGGTGTTCGTTACGAAGACGGAACTTACTTAGCAGCAGGTGAATCAAAAAATGATACATTTGGTCATGCAGTTCTTGGTGGAGCAGGAAATGCTTTACGTGAATTAATTCTTGAAGCAGGTATTTCAGAACGTGCTAAAGTACAAGACTTAAGTAACGCGCAACGTTCACATGCTACAGAACAATCAAAAGTAGACGTTGAAGAATCATTCAAACTTGGTATGTCAGCACACATGCGTTCAATGGAACCATCATTCACAGGGAAAATGGTTGCACTTAAACGTGTTGAAGGTGTTGAAGAATATGATGTTGAATTTTTCGCAACAGACGCAAGTAATGTTGCAAACCATGTTAAGAATTTCCCAATTGAGTGGATCTTACCAGAATTTGCAGGTATTGCTCAAGAAGCTCACGACTATATCGCTCCTCTTTTAGTAGGACGTCCAGTTGTAATGTTTGACGAAAAAGGATTACCTCGTCAAGTTAAACCTTTCTACATGCGTTAATTTAAAAAGACTCCTTAGGAGTCTTTTTTTCATGACAATTTCATTACGAGAACGCACAGATTGTTGATTTAAAATCATATAAGTGATTAAATAGAATTACACATGTCACCCATAAAAAAAATCACTCTAAAAGTGATTGTTATTTTTATTATGGCGGAGAAAGAGGGATTTGAACCCTCGCGAGCTTTCACTCCTATCGGTTTTCGAGACCGACCCCTTCAGCCTCTTGGGTATTTCTCCAACAATGTGTATTATACCAAGTTTTAATAAAAAAAGAAATATTTTATTGAAATTTATTTTTGATAGGAGTATTATAGGTTTTGTCTTTTTAAGGAGGGCAAATTATGGATGAACATATTCTTCGAATATTGAAAGCAAATCAAAGTGCAAAGCAGTTGGTTCATGAACATGAGTTGACGAGTGAATTTGATCAAGAACACTTTGAAGAATTAAAAAAATCGATAGATAATGCGTTATCAGAAGTATTTGAACACGAGTCTGCGAAGATTCGAGAAGAGTCTAATGCACGCTACGAACGCCTTAAGCCTATGTCAGATCATGAATATAACGAACGTGTCAAGGACTTGGACGAGCGGTTTAATGTAGCAAAAAAAGAATGGGAGCATATTCTTTTTACAAGAATTACTACATTAGATGGCAAGTGATTATGCAATGTCTACCAAGGCACGTTCGTTTTATAGTCAACATTTAACAGCGGCACACTATCGATCGATGCTCGAAATGCCAGATATACCTGGTATCGCAAGTTTCTTAAAAAATGAAACACGGTATTCAGATGTTTTAGAAGGTATTAATGAGAAAGGAATCCATCGTGGTTTTTTTGAACAACGTATTCGTTTAAAGTCACATTTGGAATTCCTAAGTCTTATGCGGTTTATTCAAACCAGTAAGCATCATTTTTATGAATTCTATGTTCGCGAAGTCGAGATCGCGCAAATTATTTTTATTTTGCATGCAATTGATGCAGGTACCAGTCATTTTGTGGAAGACTTCGTTGAAGATCTTAATCATCTTATGTCATTTGATGTATATGGTTTAGCGCAATGCACAACTTTTGAAGAGGTTTATAAGTATTTAGAGCACACGTCATACAATAAGCCACTCGCGTTCCTTACAGATAATGTTGTTGATATATCTAAGTGCGAAGATAGCTTAAAAATCTTTTATAACCAACGCATGTTGGATTTAATTCGCCACGAACCAAACAACAAAGAATTGCTCGAAGTTTTTCGAATTAACATTGAACTTGAAAATATTTCGAACGTTTACCGAATGAAAAAGTATTTTAATATGACATCAACAGAGATATTAAAACGCGTTCATTATGAGCCGTACTATATTTCAGAGAATCGATTGCAAGAGTGGATTCTCAATTTAGATGCAGAAGCATTTTTAGAAGCTTTTAAAGAAACACCCTACGGTAAATATGAGGACTTCGAAGGAAATCGTCACATCGAGTATTATTTCGATATGATTCGTTATAGTATTTTAAAACGAAAAATTCGATTTTCTACGAATTCAGATGTAATTTTGTTTTCATACATGTTTCTTTTAAAAATAGAAATAGAAAATATTATTGATGTTGTTGAGGGTGTTCGATACCAAATGAGCCCCGAAGAAATTGTTAAGTTGCTGATTATTTAGGAGGTGGTTTAGTGGCAATAGAAAAAATGAGACTTGTTATGGTATCAACAGAACCTAAAAATGTGTTGTCGATGATTGATAACATTATGACTTGTCCAAATTTTCATCCAGAGCTTGCAACTGAGGTTGTTAAGGATGGAGATGGGGGGTTAATATATCCAAATGATCGTATTTACGATAGTTATTTATCACGTTGTGAACGTATTATTACAGATTTACATTTGACCTTAAGTGATCATTATGATCGCGAGTATTCAGTCGAGCAAATCGAAAATGCACTTCAAGAAGCGGAACAACGGTATAATACGCTTCATCGCCAAGAATCATCACTATCAAGTTTAAATGATGATGACAAGATGGCACTCAGTAAGTTAAAAGAATATCCAATGGAGCATGTAGAAGAAGGCTTTATTCGTGTTCATTTCGGTAGAATACCAACAAATTCATTATCTAAAATAACTTTACATAATGATGAACGTTTTGTATTCACAGAATTACATCGTACAAAACAATATGGCTGGATTGTGTGGATTTGTTTGGAAGCGGATGAGAATCATCTGGTACAGATGTTTGAATCTTTATTTTTCGAACCTCTTGCAATTCCAATTGGAGCAGATGATGGTTTAAGAAAAGAATGCTGTGATTTGTTGGAAAATATGTACGGATACATTAAAGTTCAGTCATTGAAGGAAGCTTATTACAAGTACATAACAATTTATAATCAAGAAGCGGTTATTGTAGGTTTTATACCTGAAGTGCGATTGACGGTTTTTGAATCATTATTTCCAGAGGAAATGAAAGTATTAAACTTTGACGCTTCGACTCAAGAAGGATTGTTAGCGCCAACACGATTAAAAAATGGTTGGTTTTCACGACCGTTTGAAATGTTCGTTGAGATGTATAGTCTACCTAAATACGGTGAATTTGATCCAACATCGTTTTTTGCAGTTACATATTGTCTGTTGTTCGGAATTATGTTTGGAGATTTAGGACAAGGGTTTGTGATTGCATTAGGTGGGTATTTACTATCTAAGAAAAAAGGAATCAAACTTGGTGATGTTGCAGTTCGTATAGGGATGTTTTCAATGTTCTTCGGATTGATTTACGGATCGTTTTTTGGAAATGAAGAAATTTTGAAACCCTTATTGGCACCTTTAGGATTGCCAATTCATGTTACAAGTCCTGATTTCACAATGACGCTTTTACTTACGACGGTAACACTGGGTGTTATTTTAATACTCATGTCAATCGGGCTTAACATTGTTCTGTCCTTTAAGAAAAAAGATTTCACAAGTGCAATCTACAGTCAAAATGGTATTGCAGGACTTATGTTTTATGGATTTATTATGGCTGCAGTCGCACTAAGTTCCCAAGGAATTCATGTTGTAAATCCACTCACAATTTTTATTTTTATCGTTTTACCTTTATTAATGATTCTATTTAAAGAACCATTATCGAATCTTATGAATAAAATGAGTGCTTCCCCACATGAAGGTTGGGGCGGGTACTTAGTTGAAAGTTTTTTTGAGTTATTTGAAGTTCTTTTAAGTTTTATTGCAAATACGATGTCGTTTCTTCGTGTTGGAGGTTTTGTTCTCTCACATGCGGGAATGATGAGTGTTGTGATGACTCTAAATGAGATGGCGGGAAGTGCGGGTATTTTGATTTTAATATTCGGTAATATTTTCGTTATTGGTTTAGAAGGACTCATTGTTGGAATTCAAACATTACGTTTGGAGTATTATGAAATGTTTAGTCGTTATTACGACGGTGGCGGTAAGCCATTTAAATCAGTCTACTAAGGAGGAAATACATATGTCATTATCATTATTTGAAATTATTGGACCAATGCTTTTAATCGGTCTTATTACACTACCACTCGTTCCGGTTTACAAGAAAAAGGTAGATCCACAAAATGCGAAGTTCCGTGTTTGGTTCCAAGTATCATGTTTCTTTGCAGCTCTAATTGGTGTTGTTTTAATCACAGGTTACACACATGCGGATGAGGCAGTATCAAATGCATTCCAAGGAAGTAACGCTCAAGGTATGGCGTATTTAGCTGCTTCGATTGCGGTCGGTTGTTCAGTACTTGGTGCAGGTTATGCTGTTGGACAAGCCGCTCCTGCAGCCATTGGTGCTATTTCTGAGAAGGGTGAAAACTTTGGTAAAGCAATGATTTTCGTTGCTCTTGCTGAAGGGGTTGCGATTTATGGTCTTTTAATCGCTATTCTTATTATTAATAAATTATGAAAATGTATCTTATCAGTGACAACATCGATACCCAAATGGGACTTCGTTTAGCTGGTATCGAAGGTGTAGTTGTGCACGAGAAAGAAGAACTCAAAGAGGAGCTTGATAAAGCGATTCATAATCAAGAAATTGGAATTGTTTTACTCACAACTAAGATTTTTGATTTAGATCGTGAATACATTCAAGACCTAAAACTCAATGTTCCGAGTCCGTTAATTGTTGAAATATCAGACCGACATAAGTCTCATGAAGTTCAATCGATGATTGATGAAACAATTTCTAAAATTATCGGAGAGGTGGTATAAATGGCTGGAGAAAAAGCAAAGGTTTCTAAAGAAATCGTAAATATTATTGATGAAGAGGCACATAATTATGCAGAAATGAGCCATCGTGCTCAAAAAGAAAAAGTTGACGCTGAATTATCTGCTTATAAATTGCAGGTAGAACATTCAATTAAATCTCGAATCAAAAGTATTAAAGATCGAGAAGAAAAAAAACGCAGTCGTGTTGAATCCGAATTAAGATTTAGTGTGCAAAAGCGGTTGAGAATGCGTCGACAAGAATTACTTGAGTCATTTGGAAACGATTTGAAAGAAGATGTCATTCGTTTTCGAGAATCAAAAGGTTATAAGCGTTATCTTGAAGAGGGTTTAAATGTTTTAAATATCGATGAAACAACACCTGTCATCATTTCGATTCGCGAAGAGGATCAATTATTTTTTAATCTCAAAAATGCAAAGTTCAATTTTATCGACCTCGAACTCGGTGGGTTTTTATGCGAAGTTGGAAATGTTGTATACGATTATACATTGGATTCTCGATTTGATTCAGCAATGGAGTATTTTGTTCAGGAAAGTAAATTATGGATATAGAGGTGATCAATATGAGTACAATTTATTGGATTAATGGTCCGATTATTAAAAGTCGAGATGTTGATAACTTCACAATGTCAGAGATGGTATATGTTGGACATCAAAAATTATTAGGAGAAGTGATTGGAATCGATGATGATTATGTGACGATTCAAGTCTACGAGTCGACATCATCCATGAAAATTGGCGAACCAATTGAACATACAGGACAACCGTTAAGTATTGAGTTAGGACCCGGTCTCCTTGGTAATATTTATGATGGAATCGGTCGTCCACTGCAAGGATTATCTGAGAAATACGGTTCCTATCTGGATGTTGGGCAAAGTATGCGTACATTGTCTGAAGAACGAGAATGGAATGTTAGTTTTTCTGTTTCAAAAGGCGAATCGATTCAATTAGGTCAAATTTATGCAACATTTGACGAAACGGGTTCAATTGAACATCGTCTAATGGCAACCAAAACAGGTATTATTGCCACTGAATGTAAAGATGGTTTGTATAAAATTGACGATACGCTCTTATCTTTAGAAGACGGTACAGAATTTAAACTTTCTGTTATGTGGCCAATTCGACATGAACGACCAGTTGCAAGTCGAATTGATGCGAAAGAGCCTCTTATTACTGGCCAACGTGTTATTGATACCTTGTTCCCAATTGTTAAGGGAGGGAGTGCAGCAATTCCTGGTGGATTCGGGGCTGGTAAAACAATGCTTCAACATCAGCTAGCGAAGTGGTGCGATGCAGATATTATTGTTTATATTGGATGTGGTGAACGTGGAAATGAAATGGCTCAAGTGCTAGAAGAGTTTTCAGAATTAATTGATCCAAAGACGGGTCGTACCCTTATGGAACGAACGATTTTGATTGCAAACACTTCTAACATGCCTGTAGCCGCTCGTGAAGCGTCAATCTATACTGGTATTACCTTTGCAGAGTATTATCGTGATATGGGCTACCATGTAGCGCTTATGGCGGATTCCACATCTCGTTGGGCTGAAGCCTTACGGGAATTGTCCGGACGTTTGGAAGAAATGCCTGCAGAAGAAGGATTTCCAGCATATCTTGCTTCACGTTTAGCAGCCTTTTATGAAAGAAGTTCTTATGTTGACACACTCAATGGCGATGTTGGTTCGATTAGTATTATTGGAGCAATATCCCCTCAAGGGGCTGATTTTTCAGAACCTGTAACACAAAATACGCAACGTTTTATCGGATGTTTTTGGGCTCTTGATAAGTCATTGGCTTATATACGTCACTTTCCATCGATAAACTATAATTTATCGTATAGTGAATATCTCGTTCAACTTGAGGGATGGTATGACCAAAACATTGGTCCTGAATTCTTGGAATACAGACAAATGATTCTATCGATTCTAAATGAAGAAACCAGTTTAATGGAAATCGTAAAACTAATTGGACAAGATGTTTTAGCTGATCGACAAAAATTAACACTTGAAATGGGACGTGTAATTCGTGTTGGATACTTACAACAAAATGCATTTCACGAATATGACAGCTCTGTTTCATTACAAAAACAATTTGAAATGTTGAAGCTGATTAACTACACATATAAACAATGTCAGTTGGTTCTTCAAGATAAAAAAACAATGAACGCAATTACGAACACTCATATTTTTGATGAGATTGTTGGAATTAAATATGCAATTGACGAAGATTTAACAAAATTTGATGCATACTACAAAAAAGTTGACGACGCACTTGCGTCCATTCAATAGGAGGAGATCGATATGAGTATATTTTTTAAAGGATTATCGAGTATTAATGGTCCTCTTGTAGCGATTGAAGGCGTAAAAGATGCTTCGTTTGATGAACTCGTTGAGCTCGTCGATGATGATAATCATAAGCGTCTTGGTCGAATTATTGAATTGCAAGGTGAACGAGCATTAATTCAAGTTTTTGAGAATACAGAAGGCATGTCAAAGAAAAATATGTTGACGAAATTGTCAGGCAAGCCAATCGAAATTGGACTTTCTGAAGAAATATTAGGGCGTAGTTTCAGTGGCTCAGGTGTACCAATTGATGGTTTAGGAGCTGTGTTTACAGAAAAATTTTCTGATATCAATGGTCGTGTTATTAACCCGGTTTCCAGAATCTATCCTCGAAACTATATAAACACAGGTGTTTCAGCCATCGATGGACTCAATACGCTCATTCGAGGCCAAAAATTACCAATCTTTTCGGGTAGTGGATTATCACATAATGAACTTGCGGCACAGATTGTACGTCAGGCAAAGTTACATGGTGATAAGAATGAAGATTTTGCGATCGTATTTGCAGCAATGGGTGTTAAACATGATGTTGCGGCATTCTTTAAACAAACGTTTATGGAACACGGTGTTATGGATCACGTAACTATGTTTTTGAATCTTGCAAATGACCCGATAATTGAACGAATTTTGACACCGCGTTTTGCCCTAACTGCAGCGGAATACCTTGCATTTGAAAAAAACATGCATATTCTTGTTGTGATGACAGATATTACTTCATACTGTGAAGCATTGCGTGAGTACAGTTCTTCCAAGGAAGAAGTACCAGGACGAAAAGGGTATCCAGGGTATCTCTATTCAGACCTAGCGAGCATGTATGAGCGAGCAGGTTGTGTTGAAGGAAGTACAGGGTCATTAACACAAATCCCGATTCTTACAATGCCAAATGATGATATATCCCATCCTATTGCAGACTGTACGGGGTACATTACTGAAGGACAAATTGTATTGGATCGCAGTATGACTCAAAAAGGAATTTATCCACCGATCAATGTCTTACCCTCACTATCACGTCTTATGAAAGATGGTATCGGTGAAGGATTAACAAGAGGGGATCATTCAAGTGTTTCATCACAATTATTTGCGGCATATGCGAAAGTTATTGATGTTCGAAATCTTGCTTCTGTTATTGGCTTGGATGAACTTTCAAAAGCTGATCAAAAATATTTATCGTTTGGTAAGTTATTTGAAAATTACTTTATAGGGCAAGGAGACAAAACGAATCGATCCGTATCTGAAACACTGGATATCGGTTGGCATTTATTGTCGTTGCTACCAATTCATGACCTAGATCGTCTTGATGCGAAATTGCTCGATGAACATTATGATAATCATTCAGCAGTGGTATATTTCAAAGAAAATAGCCCAGAACTTGTGGATGCGGTTTTACTAGAAGGAATCCATTAAGGTGTTAATTACCAAAGGAAATTTACTTGCGTGTAAAGAGTCGCTTCGATTAGCGAAGTTGGGCTACGAGCTAATGGATCGAAAGCGAATAATTCTAATGCAAGAGTTGTCTAAAATGATGGATGATGTCAAAGAATTACGTGATGTGATTGATGAAACGTATGACAAAGCATATATATCTTTACAACGCGCTAATGTTTCTTTAGGTGTTATTGATCGTATTGCGAATTTAATGCCAGTTGAAGAAGATATCAAGATTGTATACCGTTCTGTAATGGGGATTGAAATACCCAAAGTTACGATTGAAGAAAAGGAAGTTAAAATTCCTTATGCACTCAGTGTGAGTAATTCAAGACTTGATGAAGTTTTTTTACAGATGCGTCAGGTTAAGTTGTATACTGCTAAGCTAGCAGAACTAGATAATGGTATGTATCGACTCGCGAAAGCGATTGAAAAAAGTCGAAAACGTGCGAATGCATTAGAACAGATTGTTATTCCAGATTTGGAAATTAAGATTAAAACAATATCGGATGCACTTGAGGAAAAAGAGCGCGAAGAATTCATTCGCATGAAATTAGTTAAGAAAATGTAATTAATAAAAGACAGACGTTTTAAGTCTGTCTTTTATTAATTACACATAAAGTAAACGAAGGATTCACTTTATGTTGAATGGGAATTCTTAAATTAGAGCAACTCTGTAATAGAGATAGAATGTTTCGAATGTGATTTTTCAAATATAGAGCACCAAAGTTTCATACTAACTTTTACTAAAAACTTTGATTACGTAAGTAAAAAGTGCTAAAATGACAATGATGAAATAGGGAAAAAGGAGATTATTCTATGATTAAAGGTATTGCTGCTTCAGCAGGTGTTTCAGTATCAAAGGTTTTCAAACTTCAACATCCAGTTTTAGAAATTGAAAAACGTGATGCTAACCCGGAAGAAGAAATCAAAAAATTACAAGATGCTGTTATTGCTACTCAAAAGGACATTACAGCGATTAAAGAAAATGCAGTGGGACGTCTCGCTGATGAAGAACTTGCAATTTTCGATGCTCACTTAATGGTTACTCAAGATCCTGAATTTGTGGGTCAAATCGAAGAGATGATCAAAAATGATTCTGTTAATGCAGAATTTGCAATTAATGAGATTGGTAATATGTTTATTGGTATGTTTGAGAGTATGGATGATCCTTACTTCCGAGAACGTGCAGCAGATATTAAAGATGTAACTTACCGTATGAAATGCCATGCATGTGGATTAAACATTCCAGATTTAACAACAATTAATGAAGAAGTTGTTATTGTAGCGGAAGACTTAACACCTTCTGACACAGCACAATTGGATCGCAATTTTGTTAAAGGATTTGCTACTGAAATTGGTGGACGTACATCACACTCAGCTATTATGGCTCGTAGTTTGGAAATTCCAGCAGTTGTAGGTTCAGGTAAACTTTTAGATCAATGCGAACATGGTGATGAAGTAATTCTTGATGCTTTAGAAGGTGTGATTATTTTCAAACCTACTGAAGAAGAAAAAGCTACATACTCTAAAAAAGCTGATGATTATGCAGAACACCGTAAGAGTCTTCTTGCACTAAAAGATGCTGAATCAGTATCGAAAGATGGTCGTCACGTTGAACTTGCCGGGAATATTGGTACACCAAATGACGTAGAAGGTGTTGTTAATAATGGTGGAGAAGCTGTTGGTCTATATCGTACAGAATTCCTTTACATGGATGCTTCTGAATTACCAAATGAAGAAGATCAATTCCAAGCATACAAAACAGTACTTGAAAACATGGCTCCAGGTCGTGTAGTTGTTCGAACACTTGATATTGGTGGTGATAAGGAATTATCATACCTAAAATTCCCACATGAAATGAATCCATTCTTAGGATACCGAGCAATCCGTTTATGTCTTGACCGTCCTGATATTTTCCATGTACAAATCCGTGCATTATTACGTGCAAGTGTTTATGGTAAATTAGCAATCATGTTCCCAATGATTGCGACTATTCAAGAATTCCGCGATGCGAAAGCAGTTGTGGAAGAAGAAAAGAAAAATCTATCAAAAGAAGGCATTGCTTTCAGCGATGATATTGAACTTGGTATGATGGTTGAAATTCCTGCAGCAGCAATGCTTGCAGATCAATTTGCTAAAGAAGCAGACTTCTTCAGTATTGGTACAAATGATTTAATCCAATACTCAATGGCTGCTGATCGTATGAACGAAAAAGTATCATATCTTTACCAACCTTATAACCCATCAATTTTACGTCTTGTTAAAATGACAATCGATGGCGCACATAAAGAAGGCAAATGGTGTGGTATGTGTGGTGAGATGGCTGGAGATGAAAAGGCAATTCCTTTACTCTTAGGACTTGGTTTGGATGAATTCTCGATGTCTGCATCATCAATTTTAGAAGCACGTCGTATTATCCGTGATTTAAGTTACGAAGCTATGAAAGAACTAACAGATAAAGCTCTAAACTGTGCAACTACAGAAGAAGTGCTTGAACTATTAGAAAATGCTATCCAATAATCAAATTTTTATTTTAGATAATCTAGACCAGAACATTTTTAAAATGATGTCCAAGGACAAATCTGGTCATGATTATTACCACATAAAGCGTGTTGTGAATCTCACTTCACGCTTAATTTCTGAAACGGATAATGAGTTTGTAATTAAAGTAATTGCTTATTTACATGATGTATTTGATGATAAAATTTGCAAGACGGATAATCTTGAGTTATCGCTGAAAAATCTATTTTTCGAATGGGATTTAGATCTTGAGGGTTATGATGACGAGATAATATTAGGCGTTTCGCAAATTGGATATAAAGGCGGATTCGGTATTCAAAATAAAATTCGTGTCGCTCAAATTGTATCGGATGCGGATTATCTTGATGCGATGGGTGCAATTGGTATTGCGCGTACTTTCTACTATGCTGGAAGTAAGGGAACACCACTTTATGATCCGACGCTTAAAAGTATTGAAATTGATTCGCTATCAACATATCGAAATACAGAACGAAATGCGATTGCGCATCTCGATGAGAAATTAATCAAACTTTATGATTTACTTGAAACAGAAAAGGCCAAAAAAATTGGTAAGGTGCGTCATCAACGATTACTGGACTTTTATCAGGCCTTCTATGACGAAATGAACGAATCAGATATGTAAAAAAAACAGGAAACTGTTTTTTTTTATGATGCAAGCATGAATCCAATACTTATAAGCGGGACGAAAGGATAGGGGGTATCATGTGAGATGGGATTTCGTATTAGAATAAGTAACAAGATTATCGATGCAACTGATGTATAATAAATTCCCATTAGACTTTTTTCCAAACCAAAATAAAAACATAATGACTGAATAAGTAGGACATCACCAAGGCCAATGCTTTTCCGATAATGACATAACAAATGAAAAGGGAATCCAAGAGAGATTAAACTGATAAAATTATCAATCGTAATTGGTGCAGGATTTACAATTCGAATAATGTAAATAAAGTTAATAAGACATCTTGGTATTTTCAGTATTTTGTAGTCAATGTATGACATAACAAGCAAGTCTATCATAAGTAAAGTATTTGTTGATTTAATAAGTATCACCCTTTATTAAATATTCAAAAATACGATTATGACATAAAAAAAGAGCTTTCGCTCTTATTTAGAAAAAATTGTAATTGATGCGATGAAAGGAAGTTCCCCTTGCTTGTACTCACCATCTGATTTCCAATTTCTGTAGTGTCCACCAGTTATTTTACCACGGATATGATAAATTGAATCAAAGGACTTATGGACCTCAACCAAGTGTTTTGTAGGAATATAACCAATAAGAACAAGGTCGTTATCTGAAACACCGGCCATCACTTTAATATGAGTCAGGGTTTCTTTACGGTTTCGTTCTTTAACAAGACTGATTGAAGGGATATCATTAAAGATATTTTCGAAAATATACTTATTGCATAGCTTATGATTTTGAACTTGTTCAAAGTTCATTTTATATGCTACAGATTCTTTTAGAAGTCCTCGGGCGTTCATTTTATGGAGCAGTTGATAGATGTTTTCTTGGTTTTCATCACTTCGAACAAGCGTCAATGTAACGCGTGATGACTCATCAGTTGTTTGCTGTTCGGATTCATTTTGCTTCATATCAATGTTTTTTGAAGGAGATTGAGCCGTTTTTAAAGGGTCATCAAAATTTGTCGGATTAAAAATACGTGTTGAATTTGTGACTTCAAACGGATCAATGTCTTCCAACTCAATTTCAGGTTCAATCAATTCTATATCATCAGATTCTAAATTTTCTTCGAATTGATCAACCACTTCATCATCCAAATCCTCCTTAGAGTCCTCATCCGTAAGATTTTCATAATCTTGTCCTTTATGGATGGAGATAACGATAATACTCATAATTACAAAAAACAGTGAAGTTCCGCAAGCTAAAGCAGCATAGAGACGGTAACCTTCTTGGTTGAGGATGTAAGCACCACCAAGACATCCAAGTCCAATTAAAATAAATAAAGTTGGTAAAATATTTCTTTTTCTCATCTAAACACCCTCTCTTTACGACTATATTAAGTTTAACCCATCCATCCGTCATAAGGCAAGCAAATAATCAATGTGTTTTCAAATAAAAACAGTAGAAAATCTACTGTTTTTATTTATCTTCAAGTGCTTTAATTTGTTTACGTAATTTTAAGTACTTAATTGCAAAATAGCCGCTCATTGCGATCAATAATGCGATACCAATATACATAATCCATAAATCAAACTCGGATGGTGTATAGCGTCCATCTACATTACGTGTTAATAGAATAATAATCACAAGTAGGGGAACGACAACATAGGATCCTGTGTCTGTTTTTTTCGATTTAAGAGCACTCATTGAATTCAGTTTTGAATAATCTTCATCTGATATTTTAATAATATTTCGATCTTTTAGAAAAAAGAATTTTTCATAAAGATAAAAACCAATAAAGATTACTATTGAAACAATAACTGAAACAAGAAGAGATTGTCGCAGTAATCCGTAAGACATTACAAATCCGAGGAGAACCCAAAGATTTCGACCTGTTATGATATTCATAACTTTCATTTCACGTTCAAGAATATGATAACCTTCTTGTTTCCCTTTGATGATATAAAGTAAACGACGTCGTTTATCTTTTAACATATTCATCTTAAATAATTCTTCATCTGTAAAATTCATATTTCGCTCCTACCTAAAGTACACCATGATATTGTAAAGCGTACATAATGCCATCTTGATCAACATCGCGTGTTATAAAATCAGAAACTTCTTTTGCGGAATCACATGCATTCCCAAGTGCTACTGAATAGTTTGCATTTTTTAAGAAATCGACATCGTTATCGCCATCACCAAAACCAACATAACGTGATACATTGAGGTGTTGATTCAAGGTTATTAATCCGTTGTATTTTCCACCTTGGGTTGGAATGACTTCGAGATTTCCGAGTTGATCGAATGCGGTGTTTTTATCACCGATAAGTCTATTATAATCATCTTTTGAGAGCGTGTCGATATCATAACTAATTAAATTATAGATTTTTTCATTTTGATAGGATACAACAGGGTACTCAGCAGGAATTCCAAAATGCTTAAGTGATTCTAATAGACGCTTATTTGCTTTGCTTGTAAGCGTATTGCGAGCTCCTTCTAAAAGCAATGGACCTTTATTCACTTCAATAAGTTCATGAATAAATTCAGGTTCAAAGAAGATTTCAGAAATGACTTGTTGCTTTGAATCTAAAATGAGAGAGCCATTGGAAAGTACATATCCATCCCACGGAAAGATATCATCAACACCAGCTTCATGAATACCTAACAAACTTCTTCCAGTACATAAAGCAACCAAGTATCCTTTTTCTTTTAAGAGATACAGTGCATCCACTGTGCTTTGTGGAACGGTATGTGTAGTATTATCCAACAACGTACCATCTACATCAAAATAGAATATTTCATTATTTTTCATTTTATCACCTTAAATAGTATAGCATGAATGTGCTATGATACCCTTATGAAAATTGAAATCAATAGAAGCAAACGTAAAACAATGGCAATCTTGGTTCGTGATGGAAAGGTAATTGTGAAGGCACCCATCAATACATCCGATACTGTAATTGAGGCATTTATTACTCAAAAAAAATCTTGGATTGAAAAACATGTACAAGCTTATGAACCACTTGGTTATCATCATCAAACGATGAATAAACTTCGTGTTTTTGGTGTATACAAAAATGTGGAAACGTTAGAGGGAAACGTTTTTAAGATTTTTGAGTCAAGAGATTCGATAAAAATTACGACACCTTCATCGTTATCGGATGAACGTATCAACCAAAAGGTTGATGACTATTTTAAGAAACAGCTCGAAATACGGTTGGATTCGTTGGTGTGTTTGTATGCATGGCGATTAAAATTAAAAACGCCTCCCTTTAAAGTGAGACGTTATAAACGATTGTATGGTCGCTGTAATCAAAATCATGAGCTCGCATTTAATACATACTTATATCATGAGAGCATTCCATTTATTCATTATGTAGTTCTGCACGAATGCGCCCATATCTTTGAATTTAATCACAGTGATCGCTTTTACAAGGTAGTATCGTCGGTGATGCCCTCATATAAAGAAGTTATTCATTCAAATAAGATGCAACGAGCGATTCATCAGGATCTATAAAGATGCTCTTTTGTGTTGATACACTTACCAGTCCCGGATTAGCGCCTGGGATTTTTTTTATGTTTTTTGCTTGAGTGTAGTAGACCTCAACACTGCTGCCATGTCTTGCTTTTGAATAGAATGCTGCAAGGTGTGCACACAGTCTAATTTTAGGCTCATCCAATTCTGGAGTTTTGATAATGACATGGGTTCCAAATGTATTTGCGGCATGAAACCACATATCTTCTTTACGTGCAAGTTTAAAGGTTAGGTAGTCATTTTGGATATTATTTTTACCTACAAAAATTGTAGTTTCATCATCGTAGGTAATTGTGAGATAGTTCGGTTTTTTCTTTTTCTTTACGTTGTGTTTCTTCATTCTTTTTTGATTAATGATTCCAAGTGACATCAGCTCATCATTAATTTCTTGAGCGTCTTCAACTGTTGCTTGTTCGGCTTGTGTTTGAAGTTGTTCAAAATAATGGATGCGTGCTTCAGTTTTGTTAATTTGTTCTTCAAGATAAAATAAGCTGGTCTTTGCTTTTTGGTAGCGTTTAAAATAACGTTTCGCATTGTCTTTACCATTAAATCGAGCATCAAGTTCAATGGTTACTTCATTGCCCTCAAAGTCTGTAACAGTTATTTCATTATGGCCATTTGGTAGAGAACTCGCGAAAGCGAAGAGAAGATCTCCTTTTTCACGCAAATAATCACTGTCTTGAGCATGATCATAATCATCGTATAATTTGGGAAGTTTAATGCGACTCCGTTTCAATTCGCGTTTGATTAGTTTTAATAAATCACCCGTATGCGCTTTAATACGATCTTTTTGTTGAAGGTCTTTGAAGTATAAATCAAGACCTTCCATAATTGGTTCTATTTTAAAACTTTGATTGAGATGCGTTAATTCAATAATATGGAAATCACGTTCATACAGATAGATGTTTTGAGACTCAGACAAGAGTTTTATGATATCTTCAGGTTTCTGCGTTTTTAAACGATATGTAATCTCCCGTTCTAAAAGCGGCGAGATTCCATTAAATTGATTTTTTAATGCATCATCAGGATCGTAGGATGCAAGTTCTAAAAAAGATTTTTTATCAAATTGTGGTGGATATTCATAAAGACTACCACTTACAATTGCTCGCGAAGTATTTTCAAATGGGGATATACGTTTAAGTGCATCAATTATAATATTATTCGCATCAACGATAATAATATTTGCGTATTTCCCTAAAAGTTCAATAATTAAACGGTAGGGTCTAATGACGCCCATGTTATCACGATGCTCGATATGAATCTCTATAACACGATCAAAGCCGTATTGGCTTATCTGTGTGATTATACCACCTTCAAGATGCTTACGCATGAGCGTTAACAAATGAGTTTGATCAAGATTTGCAGTTGGTTTTTCTTTAGTCCATTGAACTCTACTAAACACAGGGTGTGTTGAGATGAACATATTCATTTTTTTTCCTGCAAAACAATGAAGCATAAATTCATGATTTGAAGGTTGAGTAATTTTATTTATTTTCACAGGACAATCTTCATTCATCATCCTAACAATTCGATTTAACAGTACGCCATCAATAGCCATATAATCTACCTCTCAATACTAATATTTAATATTATAACATTAAGTCCACGTGGTTTATAAAATTGTTTGACTTGTTATGGTATAATAAGTAAAATTATTAAAAGGGATGGTGTTTATGAGACGAGGATTATTAATTATTTTTTCAGGTCCTAGTGGGGTAGGAAAAGGAACAGTTCGTAAGTTGTTTTTTGATCGAGAAGAGTTGAACTTAGCATTTTCTATTTCGATGACAACACGCAAACCAAGAAATGGCGAAGTCGATGGACAAGACTACTATTTTGTTACTCAGGAACGTTTTAATGAAGCACTTCAGAATAATGAATTACTTGAGCATGCTGAGTTCGTTGGGAATCATTATGGAACGTTGTTAGCGGAAGTTGATCGTTTGAGAGATTTAGGTAAGAATGTATTGCTTGAAATTGAGGTCCAAGGTGCGCTCCAAGTTATTGATCGTGTTCCTGATTCACTCAGTATTTTTTTAGTACCACCAAGTATGGAAGAACTCAAGCGTCGTATTGAAGGAAGACAGACGGAATCTCAAGATGTAATTAATGAACGTCTTGAAAAAGCGGCTAAAGAAATGGAATTAATGAATCATTATCGTTATGTTATTTGTAATGAAGATCCACAAAAAGCTGCAGACTCTGTTGCTTTAATTATTAAAAGAAACATCGAAACAACTCTATAAGAGTTGTTTTCAGTCTATGGGAGGTGAAATCATTGAAATATTTAGAAGTATATATAGAAGAGAGTTTTTTAAATAATCAAACACTTACATATTCCGATAATGGTTTTGATGTTTCACCAGGAGTCAGGGTAATGGTACGAGTGCGTAATCGTCTGATGGTTGCCTTCGTTCATTCCGTAAAGGAACCCTATGAAACGACTTATACCGTAGCACCGATTGATTCTGTGTTGGATGAAGTGCCGATTTTAAATCAAGAGTTAGATGATTTGGCATTGTGGATGAGTTATGAGTACATGACACCGATGATTCGTTGTTTGCAGACTATACTTCCTAATAAGCTAAAACCTAAAAGTTCTGCGGGAACAATTAAAACAGAACGGGTTTTGAAATTAACAGGCCATTCGATGGGGTCTGATTTGACCCCAAAACAATGTGCTTTCTTGAAATATCTGGATCAAAACACGCCTCTCTCGCTTAAAGCAGCGCGACACTATTATTCAGATTATCGAAAACTCATCGAGAAGGGTTTTGTAGAGGAATTTGAACGTGAAGTTACGTATCAAGAGCAATTTATAAAAGCAGACTACCTAAAGCCTACTTTAACTCCAGATCAAATAGAGGCACTTAATAAAATTCAATTTGGTGTAGCAAGTACATACCTACTTCATGGTGTTACCGGAAGTGGAAAAACGGAAATATACTTAAATGCAGCGGCACAAGTGTTAAAGGAACAAAAACAAGTACTGATTATGGTTCCTGAAATTTCGCTAACACCACAAATGATTCAAAGGGTTTCCGAACGGTTTGGGGAAGATGTCGCAATCTATCATTCTGCTTTAAACGATCAAGAAAAATATGAACAATACGTTAGAGTCCAAAAACAGCAGGTTAAAATTGTCATCGGTACACGATCTTCGATTTTTATGCCCTTTGAACACTTAGGGTTAATTGTCATGGATGAAGAACACGATTCGAGTTATAAACAAGATCAAGTTCCCATGTATCATACACGTGACATTGCGATCAAGCGGAGTCAATTTCATAACTGTCCATTGGTTTTGGGTAGTGCATCACCAGCATTAGAAAGCTATGCACGAGCACTGAAGGGGAATTATCAACTTTTAGAACTTAATGACCGGATTAATCATACATTTCCAACCGTTACGCTTGTCGATACACGGACAGCACTTTATGAAAAGCAATCGCCTTATTTGACCCATACGCTTTTATCAGGGATTAAAAAGCGTTTAAGTGCGGGTGAACAAGTGATTTTACTTCTTAATCGAAGAGGGTACAATACCCTTTTGAAAAATGCGATAACAAATGAAGTATTACTCTGTGAGCATTGCGATGTCGCCTTAAACTATCATAAAGATGATCAAACGATTCGATGTCACATGTGCGGAGAAAGTTACCACCAACTACCACTTGTAGATGGTAAACCCCCTAAAATAATTGGAAGTGGTGTTGGTACACAGCGCTTAGTCGAAGAGCTTGAAGGGATTTTTCCCAAAGCGCGTATTGCGAGAATGGATGCCGATACTACATCAAAGAAAAATGCCCATCAACGCATCTTAAACGATTTTATTAATCATCAGTCTGACATTCTTGTCGGAACGCAGATGATTGCGAAAGGTTTAGATGTGGAAAATGTAACGTTAGTAGGGATTGTGAATGCGGACGCAACCCTTGCATATTCTGATTATCGTTCGGTTGAGTTAACCTTTAATATGCTCTTACAAGCCGCAGGTCGCAGTGGAAGAGGTCAATATCCAGGAGAGGTTATCATCCAAACAAGTAATCCAGATCATTATGCAATTGTTTGTGCAGTGAATCAAAAATATAAACACTTCTTCAAACAAGAAATGGAATATCGAAAAATAGCAGGATATCCGCCTTATAATTACTTGATTTCACTGGTTTTCTTAGATGAAGATGCACTGAAATCATGGCGAGCAGCAGAAGATTTTCAAAAGTTACTGAATGATCAAGACTTTCAAATTTTAGGTCCTACTGAACTGAGAAAACTTCAACGAAAACATCGTACCCGGATTATCTTAAAGGGTAAGAATTTAGAATCAATGATTAACATCTGTAATCAAGCATTACAGTTATATCGAAAAATTAACGGAACAGGAGTTGTTGTGGACGTTAATCCCATAACATTAGAATAATATGAGAAGAATCGAGAGTTATAAAGTACTGAGTGAAGTTTACTTTAAAGGACGACATGCGCATTTAGTACTCAAAGAGTTGGATTTACCTGCACAAGATCAAGCATTTGTGAGTGCTTTTGTTTATGCGACATTACAAAACAGTTTATTTTTAGATTATCAATATGAAGATTTAGTAGATAAAAAGTTACCCAAAGAAGTACGACTTGTTATTAAAATGGGATGTGCACAATATTTTAAAATGGACAAAATTCCAGACTATGCTTTGGTAAGTGAAACGGTTGATTTATGTAAAGCAATTGGGAAGCATCGCTATTCAGGTGTTGTGAATGCGGTATTGAAAAAGGTGATTGAACGCAATGAACGTGAAATCAGCGGGAGCGACCTTGAAGTGGCTTCAATTCAATATAGTATGCCACTATGGATTATGAAACTCTTATCGAAGCAGTACAGTGAATCCTTTTCATTAGCGTATGCGCAATATTGTCAAGATATTAAACCGACATATGTACGTTTTAATGCTTTAAAACCAACAACTGATGATTTATCGGATTTCATATTAGATGATCAGGATAAACATTTAGCTAAGCCTGCACTTTTTAAAAGTAAATATTTGCAAGAGGGTTATGTTCTTGTGCAAGATATCAACAGTCAAGAAGTCGTGCGTTGGATGGATTTAGAACCGTCATTGTCCGTACTTGATTGTTGTTGTGGTCCGGGTACCAAAACCGTGCAAATTGCAAATTATCTTGAAAATAGTGGAACCATAACGGGTGTTGAACTTCATGAATCACGTGCAGAAGCTACAAGAGCGCTTTTAGAACGTTGTAATGTTGTAAACGCGAATATTATTACCAGTGATGTCCTTCAGTTTCAAACAGATCAAAAATATGATCGAATTCTCGTTGATGCACCGTGCTCGGGATTGGGCGTTTTATCCCATAAGCATGATTTGCGATATCATATTTTTCCGCAAGATTTAGATGAACTCGTTAAAATACAACAAGAAATGCTTATCCATACATCACAGTTTGTTAAAAAAGATGGAATTCTGGTTTATTCCACCTGTACCTTAAATCGAAAAGAAAACGAAAAACAAGTCCAAACCTTTTTGGATCATCATTCAAATTTTGAACTGATTAAAGAGGTTACGCTTAACCCTGTTGAGACAAAGGGTGATGGGTTTTATATCGCTAAATTAAAGAGAACATGTTAATATAAATAGATAGAATAAGTGAGGTTTTCGCGTGAAGTATACAAGTATCAGTGAAATCGGATTAATCCGCAAAGAAAATCAAGACTATGTTGCTGTAGTTGAAAATGACAATGCACTTTTAGCTGTTGTATGTGACGGTATTGGGGGCGCGAATGCAGGATCTGTTGCGAGTCAAATGGTTGTGAAACTACTTCGTGAATCTTTTATTGATAAACGTGAATTTTCAAATCTAAAGGATATTCGAGCATGGTTTGATAAAGCTATTACCTCCATTAATCGTGCTACTTACCATGAGTCTTTAGTTGTGCGGGAGTATTCGGGTATGGGGACGACTCTTGTTGCTGTGGTAGTTTTAGGTGAAGATGTTATCGGATTTAATATTGGAGATAGCAGAATTTACAGTGTGAAAGATAATCGATTAAGCTGTTTGAGTCACGATCAAACGTATGCTTATGAGATGTATAAGCGTAATGAAATATCCAAAGAAGAAATTTATAACCATCCTAAAAGAAATATTTTAATGAATGCCGTTGGAATTGACGAGAATGTTGATTTTGAGGTTGTAACGATTACACCAAAGTGGGATTATCTTTTGCTTTGCTCAGATGGTCTTCATGGATATGTTCCTCAAGATCAAATTGAATCAACTTTTAAGATTAATGGTTTACTCGCTCAACGGAATCATTTGATGGAAATGGCGTATAAGGCGGGTGGATACGATAATATTTCAATCATCCTCCTTGAGGCAGATCGCCATGAATAGTATTATTGGAGAACGTTATCGAATTGTTAAGAAGATTGGTACCGGAGGGATGGCGGATGTCTACTTAGCATTGGATACTGTTTTAAATCGGGAGGTAGCCCTTAAAGTTTTAAGAGGTGATTTATCCCATGATCCGGTTGCACTGTTGAGATTTCAACGTGAAGCCAACGCAGCTTCAGGATTAAACCACCAAAGTATTGTTGAGGTGTATGATGTAGGTGAAGATGAGGGTCAGCACTACATTGTAATGGAGATGATTCGTGGTACGACTTTGAAACAACTTGTTCATCGTCGTGGTGCATTGGATAAATATGAGTCAGTCGCAATTATGCAGCAACTTGCCTCGGCATTGCAGCATGCTCATGCCGCTCATGTTATTCATCGAGATATTAAACCTCAAAATATTCTTGTTAAAGATGATGGTACCGTTAAGATAACTGATTTTGGTATTGCGCTTGCAGGTGATGCAATACAATTAACGAAATCAGACTCAGTACTTGGATCTGTACATTATATGGCGCCGGAGTGCTCTCGAGGGGAAGGTGCCGGGGAACAATCGGATGTTTATTCATTGGGAGTTGTATTTTACGAATTGTTGACCGGTGATGTGCCATATCGTGGTGAGACACCCGTTGAGATTGCAATGAAGCACATGAGAGAACCATTTCCTTCAGTGATGAAATTTAATCCAACACTGCCAAATTCAATTGCAAATATCATTGCACGGGCAACACATAAAAATAGAACGCATCGATATGCAAATATGAAGGAATTTGTAGAAGATTTAGACACATGTCTTTTGGAGTCACGTGCTGATGAGCCCTTGTGGGAAGCAACGATGGAAAGTGATGACGGAACTAAATTAATCGAAAAGTTAAATGGTGTAACTGAAACACTTCCAAATCAATCAAAACCCAAAAAGAAAAGAAAGATGATTGTTGGTGCAAGCTTACTGGCACTGGTCATCATCATCTTCAGTATTTGGATGATATTTGCTCCTAAAAAACCTAGTGATATCGAAATTCCAGATTTAGCAGGTCTTTCTGTTTCAGAGGCTAAGGAACACCTTGCAAATTTAGGACTCAATTACGCTCCGTCCTATTTATACGAAATCTCTGATAAATATGAAGACGGTAAGTTAATTGGGACGAAACCAGAGAAGGGTACGAAGGTACTTAAAGGTGATCAAATTAAACTGATTGTTTCTCAGGGTAAAATTTACACTGTAGAGGATTTTACAGGGAAATCGGTTAATGATGTGAAAGCGATTTTGTCGGATAAAAATATTAATATTAAAACTACTTCGGAGTACTCATCATCCGTACCGACGGGTCATATTATTCGTCAAGAAGGCTTGATGCCAGGTGATAAAATCAAACCAGAACAACGTTATGATATCGTTTTAGTCGTAAGTTCAGATAAAGAACTTGTTTTACCAGGGGATTTAATTGGTAAATCAATTGCGGATGCTAAAGCACAATTAGAAGGTCTGGGTGTTGAGGTAACAACTTCAGAACTTCCAACCCAAAATTTAAGCATTTCAGAGTTGAATAGTTTAAGTTATGGTACTGTAATTCGGTCAAATCCGATGCCAGGAAGCTATTATATCCAAAATTCCGGGAATTCTGTGACGCTTTATTACTATAGTGAGAGCAGTCGTCCAAAAGAAGAAGCGGATGAAAAAGAAGAAAAACCATCTGAACCCGAAGAAAAACCAGATGGTAGCAACGATAGGGAGGCATAATGAGAGAAGCAGTAATAACACGCATTGTATCAAATCGATATTCGGTTTATTTTGAGGGCGAATTCATTATAGCAACTGCAATGGGTAAATTAAGACTTGGTGACAAGCCAATTGTTGGTGATCATGTTCATATTGAAGAATTAGATGGGAAATGGGTAATTCAACAGGTTCTGCCCCGTCGCAATCAATTAATTCGACCACTTGTAGCTAATGTAGATCAAGCGCTTATTGTGATGTCTGCAAAAGAACCTGATTTTTCCTTTACACTTGTAAACCGACTCATTTTCCTTGTATCACTTCAAAATATTAATCCAATAATTATCGTTTCAAAAGGGGATTTGGCAGATTCAGCCTTGAAACAAAGTATTCTGGATGAATATGAACAATATGGATATACGGTCATCATGAGTGGAAAGGATATCTCAACAGATGCCCTTGAATCAGTCATGGAAAATAAAATTTCTGTTCTAGCAGGTCAAAGTGGTGTTGGAAAGTCGAGTATCTTAAATCGAATTAGTGATGATTTAGAGCTTAATACACAAGAAATATCTAAAGCATTGGGACGCGGACGCCATACGACACGTCATAATCAAATTTATCCACTCTGTGGAGGGTGGATTGCGGATACACCAGGGTTTTCTTCTTTAGATTTCAGTTCTGTTGATCCTGTTGAGTTATCACAATCCATTCCTGATTTTGTTCCGTTTATTGGAAATTGTAAGTATCGAGACTGTATGCATATTCAAGAACCGGGATGTATCATTAAAGAAAAAGTAGAGAGCGGTGAAATCTCAAAACAACGTCATCAAGATTATCTTGATTGCTTAACATTAATTAAGGAGGAGTCACGATGAGTAAAATCGTATCACCATCTTTATTATCCTTGGATTTTAAAGATATGAAAACACAGTTAAAACGCGTAGAAGTAGCAGGTGCAACATGGTTGCACTATGATGTCATGGATGGGGTTTTTGTAGATAACATTAGCTTTGGTCCATCAATCATGAAACAAATAGGTCAAGTTTCAGATTTATTAATGGATGTACATCTTATGATTGTTAATCCTGAAAAGTATTTTGATATGTTTATTGAAAATGGTGCTGATGCGATAACCTTTCATACAGAATGTTATGGTGATCCAACGCAAGGTATTGAAGCAGTTAAACAATTAAAGAAAAAAGGAATCAAAGCGGGTATTACGCTAAGACCGGGTACCGATCTCGATAAAATTGTTCCTTATCTAAAACACGTAGATTTGGTTTTAGTGATGAGTGTAGAGCCTGGTTTTGGAGGACAAGCTTTCATGCCTGAGATGCTTGAACGTATAAAACAACTTGATGAGATGAGAAAACTTAATAATTATGAGTATCTAATTTCTGTAGATGGTGGCATTAATGGTGAAACGGGTCCAAGAGCACGTCTTGCTGGAGCGGACATATTAGTAGCGGGAAGTTATGTATTTGGGGATGATATCGAAAAGGCGGTTTCATCGTTACTATGAAAATCGTCACAATCGTTTTAGGAGAACATCACGACACAATCATTGGAGATGTGATTGGTGTTGACTATGGTGCATTTGTTTGCGCTCGGGATGGAATATCGATGGATCTAGCCTGTGGCGATTTTGATTCTGTAACGGCAGTGCAATTCAAGGAGATTGAATTGCACTGTTCGCATATACACAAGCTAAACCCCATAAAAGATGAAACAGATTTCAAGTATGCATATTCACTTTGTAATGAATACGACATAATTCGCGTACTTGGCGGCCTGGGACGTCGTAAAGATCATGAGTTCATAAATATTATGACTGCGATTAAAGACTCGAGAATTGAGTTATATGATGATTTAAACAAAATAAAACGATATGACTCAGGGAGTCATATCGTAAATAAGTTGAATTATAAGTATTTTTCTATAATTGTGCTGACACAAGGTTTTATTACGCTTAATGGATTTAAATATCCTCTTACCCGACGAGAAATATTTCCTTTTGATGATTACCTCACTTCAAATGAAATGATCGGTGATACTGCGGAAATAATTCTCGAAGAAGCAAGTGTTCTCGTTATTCAAGCATGCGATTCATAATAAAAAAAACGGTGTAAACCGTATTTTTTATTATTTTGCTTGTTGTGCTTTCAATGATTTTAGTGCACGGGCGGAAATACGGACACGAGTTGGTTTTCCATCCACCATAATTGTTGCATTTTGCAAGTTTACATTCCATTTACGACGTGTTGCACGAAGTGAATGTGAACGTTTGTTTCCTGATAGTGTTTTTTTACCGGATACGGAACATACTCTAGGCATACCGTAACCCCCTTTCTTATCTATTTCATAACGCTTGACTATAATATCATATAGATTTTGTTTAATCAAGTATCTCAGAGAAAAATTATCACCAAAAATTCTTGTGTGAAATAACAAGCAAAAATGCACTTAACACACCATCTATCACTTTGCTATTGGACTTTATTATGATATTATGATAATAGCACAAGGAGGTTCGCTGATGGAGAAACAAATTATTGCAGCTTTAGAAATCGCGGATCATGAAGTGCGCTTGTTAGTTGGACAATTTTTCAATGGCCGATTAAATATATTAAAGGTTGAACGTGTCCCACATTTAGGTGTGGCAGGCTACTCGATCATGAGTGAAACACATGTGGTCGATTCAATTAAAAAAGCGATTGAAAATGCATCGCGAAATTTGGGGGTTGTAATTAAGCAAGTACTCTTACTTGTTCCAGGCGTCCACATGAAGCGAATTAATAAACAATTGCGCGTACCAATCACTGGGCGTATTTCTGAGAATGATGTAAAAAGAGCATATAAAGAATTATTAAACGTAAAAGCTCCTGAAGGACATATATTAACAAATGTTTTAATGAGTAAATATTTTGTGAACGGAAGTTCGACACGTAAATTACCATTAAACGAACGATGTGAAAGTTTGACTATTGAAGCAGATTGCTACTTTGGAAAACAATCCATCATTTTCCCATATGTGTCATGTGTTGAAAAATCAGGATTAAAGATTATTGATATTGTTTTAGATGACATTGGTTTTGCAAAAGAGGCTTCTTTATTCGAAGCATCGATTGACAAGCCGATTGTTGCCTTAACATTAGGTGAAAAGTTAACTAAATTATCATTATTCAGTAAAGGGATTCTCTTATCGAATGATTATATTGATCGTGGATTTGAAGTCTTTATGAAAAAAATCGAACGCACATTAAAGGTACCAACTGATGTTGTACATCGTTTGTTGTATTTTAATATCGATTTGAATAATGAAAATCCGAAAGATGACCCAATATTTATTTGGTCGACTAAATCGACATCCCATACCTTATCACAGGTAGATCTTATGAATTTAGTCGCAGATGATATTCATAAATTTGTGGGCGAAATATGTAGTAGTTGTGACCCAATTTTCGAAAATCTCGGAGAACCACGTTTTATTATCAGTGGTGAAGCAGCAGAGATTTCAGGCGTTACAGATTGTATTGAAAAAATAACAGAAGCGGAGGCGGTTACATACCGTTCTACAACATTTGGTGTAAAAGACTATGGTTTAACATCTCTTGTAGGGGCATTTTACTTTTATAAAGACCAAAGTATATTCCGTGATGTAACACTCTCAAGCGTTGATGAAGATGAGTTTAAACGAGTTGTGTTACAATATGAAAAAGATGAAGATGACTCGATTACTCAAAAACTAAAGAGCATGTTCTTTGAACGTTAGATGGAGGAGTGAACAAATATGGATGCGAATTTTGAACAAGTAGCAAGAATTAAAGTAATAGGTGTCGGTGGCGCAGGATGTAATGCGGTTAATCGCATGGTCGATGAAGGCATGAAGGGCGTAGAATTTTACGTCGCAAATACGGATTTGCAAGTGCTTAACTGTTCACCTGTAGTGAATCGTATTGAATTAGGCCGTGAAGTAACAAAAGGTCTCGGGGCAGGGGCGAATCCAGAAATGGGACGCAAAGCTGCTGTTGAGAGTGAAAATGAAATTCGTGAAGCTGTAAAAGATGCAGATATGGTATTTGTTACAGCAGGTTTAGGTGGTGGAACTGGTACGGGAGCATCTCCACTTGTTGCGAAAATTGCGCAAGAAGAGGGAGCACTTGTAGTTGGTATCGTTACAAAACCATTTACATTTGAAGGACGTCGTCGTTCAAATCAAGCGATGTCAGGTTTGGAAGAGTTGAAATCTTACGTTGATTCGCTCATTATTGTAAGCAATAATCAATTGCTCGAAGTAATCGGACGAATTCCATTCCAAGAAGCATTTAAAGAAGCAGACAATGTTTTAAGACAAGGTGTTCAAACAATTACAGATCTTATTGCTGTTCCTGCAATGATTAACCTTGACTTTGCGGATGTTCGCTCAGTTATGGCTGGACAAGGAAGTGCCTTGATTGGTATCGGTATGTCACAGGGTGAAAATAAATCAATCGAAGCAGCTCAAAAAGCGATTACTTCACCACTTTTAGAAGCGCAAATTGATGGAGCCCGTAACGCGATTGTGAACGTTACCGGTGGTGATTCAATTTCGATTCAAGATGCATCAGAAGCAGTGGATTATATTCGTGATGCAGCTGGAAATGATATTGACATTATCTTTGGTGTTGCAATTAATGAAAATATCGGAGATTCAATTATTGTAACTGTTATTGCTACTGGATTTGATGGAGCAGAAGAACCTGCACCTGAGGTCCATGCTACGCGTACTGCTGCAGAATCAAGACCAGCATATCAAACATCTCATAACAATCAGGAAGAACGTCGCACTGAAAATAACGATATTCCTGAGTTCTTTAAGACACGATAATAAACAATGTTTGATCTTTTTAAATCATAAGAACTAAAGAAAGAACACGTTTCTTTCTTTTTTTATGAAGTTATTTCTAAAGAACATACCTAGTAGCGGAGGTGATATATGCTTTCGTTATATTTAACAGGATTAATTGTATTGATAGGTTTGGCTGCTGTTTACAAAATCCTTACAAGTAGTAGCGGCAGTTTATCTTATGGTAAAGCCAAAATTCAATGGGGACGTTGATTTGGATCGTTCTCAATTTTTGCCAAGAGAAAAACTGTTGGTGCTTGGTCCGAATAAATTGACGGATGAGGAGCTTGTTGCGATTTTACTTAGGACAGGGACCCGTAATAAAAATGTTGTTTCCCTTGCTTCGGAGGTTTTAACGTCGATTGGTGGAATCCAAAATTTAATTAAAATTCAATACAGTCAACTGTCAAAGATCAAAGGAATGAAACAAGCGAAGTGTACAACTTTGCTTGCTGTACATGAATTGCTGCGAAGGATTGTGATGCCATTCCCTGGAGAAAAAATCAAACTCAGCTCATGTGATCGAATTGTTCGCTGGTTAAATCTTGAAATTGGATTTGAGGAACAGGAACTATTTCGAGTGCTTTTCTTATCAACTCAAAATAACTTGATACGTTATTTAGATTTATTTAAAGGTACAGCCGATAAGAGTTTAGTTCATCCTCGCGATGTCTTTCGGGAAGCGGTTCGATGTAATGCATCAAGGATTGTGTTGGTTCATAATCATCCAGGCGGGTCATTAAGCGCCAGTGAGGCGGATGTGGAAGTGACACGAGCCTTAATAGAGGTTGGAATGATGATTGGAATTGAAGTCGTCGACCACATTATTGTTACTTCTACAAACTCGGTTTCACTGCGCAATTTGCATCCGGTTTTGTTTGAAGAATAAGGGCTAAAACCCTTATTCTTTCATTTGTAAAAAGTTGGATTTGTAAGTATAATAAAGAAGGTGATTAAATGAAACGAAAGAATAATTTTAGACGTGTACTTATATATTTATTAACAACAGTTATTGTTTGTCTTTTTGGAATGGGATTTGTTAAAAAATCGTCATTTTATGAATCGTCAGATCGTAATTTCTTTAGTTTCATTTCGATGGTGCGTTATGGCCTTATCGATTATCCAATTGAGACAGTAAGTAATGTTGTAAGAGACACATCAATGATGTGGGATGTACGCCATGAAAATGATAAGTTAAGAACGCAATTGGAAACATCGCATCATTGGCAAACACGATTAAATGAGTTGGAGAGTGAAGTTGCAGAGTTAAAGGCTCTAAATGAGCTAAATTCAGTGTATTCAGAATATACACAAGTTAATGCGACGGTTAAAAACCGTTCATCAGAAAAATGGGATTCCGTAATTACAATTGATAAAGGGAGTCAAGACGGTGTTGCCGTAGGTGATGGTGTTGTAGCGCCTAAGGGAATTATTGGTAAGGTATTAAGTGTTGATAAAAATCAATCATTAGTAGCTTTACTTATCGCAAATGACGAAAATTCAAATGCGACGGTACAAATTGAAGTTTCTAAAGGGAATTATGTTCAAGGAATTTTGAATTCATATGACCACGAGAAAAAATTATTTTCAGTTGTTTTACTTGAATCAACATCGACCATTGCCGCAGAAATGCCTGTTTCAACTGCAAGTATAAGCAGTGTTTATCCAAGTGGATTATTTGTTGGAAAAGTTGATTCTGTTAAAAATGTTGCAGATAGTGTGGGTGTGTTAGTTTATGTAAAACCTTCTGTTGATTATAATAATATTAAATACGTATCGGTGGTGAAGAAATCATGAGAATGATTCGCTGGATGCATTTCTTGTATATTGTGGTTCTCTTGGTTCTAGATTCAATATTTAATGCCATATTTACACAATTGGGTCTAAGTTCCTTAACATTTGTGAGCAGTCTTCATTTTTTAGGGCTGATGTTATTGACTCAAAATGATTCTCAAACGGAATCGATAATTAAAGCAATTCTTTTAGGAATCTGGATGGATCTGTGCCATATTGGTTCATTTCCAATGTTTTTTGTCAGTTATTCAATCACGATAGCGCTTTTAAGGGTCTGGGACCGTTATATTGGTACTTCAACCTTTGAGTTCTTAGTCTTAGCCGTGATTGGTTTGTTTATTAAAGAAATGTTAATATTTGGCATGTTACCTCTAGTAAAAGGGGTGTCATATAGTTTAATTACTTTTATAAGTACCCGAACGTTATGGGTTATTATTGGTAATTTAATTCTGCTACCAATCGCTATGACGTTATATAAATTAATGCATCGTATGATTATGCAACGCGTTCAGAATTTATATATGCGTTAATAAAAATAGAGGGAGAAATAAATTAATGAACATTTTTCAACGTATTCAAAAATTTTTTGACGATCATTTCAGTTGGAAGCAACTTGTTCCATTTATGTTATTTTTATTAAGTGTTTTCTTATTGATGCAAACATGGGCAGTATGGCAACATGCTTTTGAATTAGCTAAGCGAATTCTTCTGCCATTTGTTATTGGCTTTGCACTTGCATATATTGTAAGACCGATTGCGGTGTTTTTTGAAAAATATAATATTAAAAGAGCAATCAGTGTTCCAATTACACTCGTTTTGTTTGTAGTTTTGATTGTACTGCTCTTTTCATCGATCTTACCATCATTGTATACAGATATTTCGCAGTTAATTGGTAATAGTATGGACGGCATACAGCAACTCTATAATTACTACAAAGAAATTAACCATAATAATCCTTCTCCATGGGCGGATGACATTTTTAAACAAGTGATGGGAATGCTTAACGGAATTGTGGGCCAGATACCTACATTGCCAGCAGCTGCTTCACAATTCCTATCAAAGATTTTTTCAACAATCACTACAGGTATTTTCTCGTTTATTATCGGGATGTATTTTGTATTCGATTATGAAAATTTTACGGGAAGTGTTTTACGCATTGCGAATAATATTTCTCCAAAACTCGGAAATTCAATTATTGTTATTGACCATGCTGTAAGTCGTTATTTAGGGACACTCGTTGTGATTATGACTATTACATGTATTGAGTACAGTTTGCTTTATTTAGCTGTCGGACATAATTATGCATTTGTTCTTGGTGTTCTAACGGCATTTGGGTTGTTAATACCTTACATTGGGCCAACAGTTGTACATGTATTAGGGATCTTAACCGCTTTAACGTTACCGTTACCGCGAGTGATTATACTTACAATTGGATTGGTTATTCTTTCAAATGTTGATGGGTATGTCGTTTCTCCTATGGTTTACTCCAAGCGTGATAAAATCGAACCGCTTTGGTCCTTATTTGCGTTTTTCGCATCAAGTGTTTTATTTGGTTTTGTAGGGATTTTAATTTCGATGCCATTATACTTCTCAATACGAGCATTATTCAACTTGAGAAAGAATAATTGGGTTATCCCTGAAGAAAATTAGTGTATAATAAAATGTGAAAAGAGGTTGTGTATGAAACGATTGATGAGTAAATTACTAGTATTGGTTATCATACTGGGGACATTGTCGGGATGCGTTCCTAGAAGTCGGAATGTCATCGTTACAAATTATCCGATTCAGTTCCTTGTTGAACGTCTTGCGGGAGAACGTGTTAACGTTCAGCGCATTGACACAGGATTAATACCTCAACAGGCAACGGTAAAAGAAGATTTTCAAGAAATTATAAAAAAAGCAGATACAATTTTTTATATTAATGAATTACAGCCTTATTGGCAACTATACTTGGATGATCTTCAAAACTCTAAATTACAGATGATTGATTTATCGGAACGTTCCATGTTATATCCATTTAAACGCTACACAAATGTTGTGGTTGATGGGCAATCGCATGCGATAGAATCCGAATATTATGAGTCTGATGCTTTTGCAGCAGTTGATCAATATGATAAAGATCCGTTTTTATGGATGGATCCTTTAGCGATGACTTCAATGGCGCGAACAATAAAAGATTGGCTTGTACAAACTTATCCGGATGAAGAAGCATACTTTACAGAGCAATTTGAAACATTAGAAGTAGAATTAACAGGGCTTCAAGCACAATATCAACTTTTACGTGATTCGGAGAAAGGTATTAAATTTGTTTCCATGACACCATCTTTTGGGAATTGGCAAAAGAGTTATAATATCGGTGTATATCCAGCGACATTATCAAAATACGGTGTTTTACCAGATGAAGATATGCTCAATGCGATCCGTGCACGGATTGCGAAGGATGGCGTACAATTTATTGCATATGAAGAGAATATGCCAGAAGAATATGTAAAATTATTTAATCAATTAAAAACAGAGTTTAATTTAACACAAATTGAATTAAGCAATCTTTATAATCTATCAGATAAAGATATCGAAGCGAATTATGATTACATCGCGAAAATGAGACTTAATCTAGAAACCCTTGAGACGATTGCTAAGTAATCCCAAGGGTTTTACTTATTTAGAAAGTAGGAAAACATGAATAAATTATTATTAATAGACGGGAATTCAATGCTTTTTAGGGCTTACTATGGAACGCTTTCAAGAGGATACATGAAGTCCAGTTCAGGTGTGGTCACCAATGCAGTATATGGCTTTTCAACAATGCTCGCTAAAGCAATAGAAATCATAAATCCTACACATGTCCTCGTGGCCTTTGATACAAAGGATAAAACATTTCGTCATGATATGTTTGATGAATATAAAGGGACTCGCAAAGAGGTTGATGAAGAATTGGTGTCTCAGTTTGCACTTGTACGTGAGTTTCTTGATGCATATCCGATTAAACGGTTTGAACTCAGTGGCTATGAGGCGGATGATATTATCGGAACAATGTCGAGAATGTATCCGGATTTCAAAGTTGAAATTTTAACCAGTGATCGTGATATGTTACAACTTATTGATGATAATGTTGATGTTTTACTTATGAAAAAAGGTTTAACAGATTTACGTCTTATGGATAAAACGAGTCTCATGGATGAAATGGGTATTGAGCCAAAACAAATTGTAGATATGAAGGCGTTAATGGGTGATACTAGCGATAACATTCCTGGAGTACCTTCGATCGGTGAGAAAACCGCACTTAAACTTCTTGGACAATATACTACTTTTGAGAACCTGTATGTGCATAAAGAAGAAATCAAAGGGAAAATGGGAGAAAAAATCCGTGAGTTTGAAGAACAAGCGAGAATGTCGTACAAATTAGCTGAAATTCATACCTCGGTACCCCTTGACATTGACCTCTCAAGTATTAAGTATGAAATACCGAATGAATCGTTAAATGCTTTCTATCGTAAATATGATATGAATTCACTTATTACCGATAATTATGACGTTGAAGTTGTTGAAAAAGAGACCATCGAATTTACTAATCTTGATTCATCTTGGAAGAAATCGATGATTGCGATTTCAATGGAACTTGATAAAAAAGGAAACCTTGAAGGGTGTTATCTTTCTGATGGTAAAGAAAACATATACTTAACATTTGGAGAAATGGTCGGCAATGAAGCCTTTAAAGCGCTTATTTCATCAGATACTTCAATAGTTGTGGATTCGTCTAAATCACTCTATCGATTCTGTTTAGAAAACAATATTGAAATTGCTAATCAATTTGATGATTTGTTACTTCTTGCATTTATAGTAAATTCGTCAATAACGACCATGGCACGATTAAAGGATGAATTTGGTTTGTGGTTCCATGAGTATGAAGGTATGGAAAAGGGTGCAGCGTTTACTCAAGCAATACTTTCACAATTCAATACACTAAAAACAGAAGCTAATAAAATTGAAGTGCTCTCTGTCTATGAAGAGATTGAAAAACCTTTAGTTCCCATTTTATCAAAGTGTGAGTTTAGAGGAATCAATGTTGATCGAAGCGTGCTTGATGAAATTGCGCTCGTGACACACCAAAAAATCGAGACACTGAGCAACCAAGTCTATGAACTTGCAGGGATGGAATTCAATTTAAATTCGCCAAAACAGCTTGCTGAGGTGTTGTTTGATCATCTAAAATTGCCTACGAAAAAGAAACGATCAACTGCAGTTGATGTACTTGAAGGCTTGATTGAAGAACATGCAATAATAGCTCCAATTTTGGAGTATCGAAAGTACCAAAAACTTTACAGTACTTATGCTGTAGGATTAACAAAGCATATCCATGCTGATGGAAAAATTCATACTTCTTTTAATCAACATGCAACACAAACCGGTCGTTTGTCTTCAAGTGACCCAAATTTACAAAATATTTCGGTTCGTGATGAAGAGACACGGATGATTCGGAAAGCTTTTGTAGCATCCGAAGGTTGTACCTTAATGTCCATCGATTATTCTCAAATTGAGCTTCGTGTACTCTCTTACTTAGCTGATGAAAAACGTATGATGGAAGCATTTAATGGTGGTCATGATATTCACTCCGAAACTGCGAAAGCGATATTTGGTGTTGATGATGTAACAAGTACGATGCGACGTCAAGCAAAAAGTGTTAACTTTGGTATCGTTTATGGCATGTCAGAATATGGACTTTCAAAACAATTGGATATCACTATTCCAGAAGCACGTCATTTTATAACACGATATAATGAAATTTACCCTAACATTACAAAATATATGGATTCTGTCGTTGAAGACTGTTTGCGTGACGGTTATGTCAAGACACTCTTTAATCGCCGTCGTTATATTCCTGAAATCTACGATGCCAATCGTGCAGTGAAAGATTTTGGAAAACGTGCAGCGATGAATGCGCCGATTCAAGGTACAGCAGCAGATATTATCAAAATTGCAATGATTAAAGCAGACGAATTATTAACGTCAAACAATTACAAATCGTCAATGATCCTACAAGTTCATGATGAACTAGTATTCGATGTTTATGACGATGAACTGGAACAAATTCAAGATTTAATGGTATCTGTTATGGAGCACATTGTCTCATGGCCTATTGATTTGAATGTTTCTGTGGATACAGGTAAGGATTGGTATTAATTATGCCTGAATTACCAGAAGTTGAGACAATTATACGCACCCTTGAGAAGTCTCTCAAAGGTAAACAAATTGATTCAATCAATTTTATTTATCCAAAACTGCTCGAAGATCAATCAGAGTATTCACTCGAGAATCTCGTCGGATCAAACTTTAAAGCGTTTCATCGTCGAGGGAAATACCTCTGGTTTGAGATGTCGAATGGTTTACATTGGATTCTTCACTTAAGAATGGAAGGGAAGTTTCATCTTTATGATTACGATAAAGCACCATCTAAGCACACTCACTGTGTTATTAATTATGATGGGGGCACGATTCACTATTTAGATACACGAAAATTTTCACGGATGGCTGTCGTGAAAGACCCGCTGAAATATTTAGAAACGAAAAACTTAGGTTATGAACCGTTTGACTCAAATTTAAATGGTGAATACGTCTATCAGAAAATTCATCATTCCAAACGCGTTATGAAATCAATATTATTAGATCAAAGCATCATTGCCGGAATTGGTAATATTTATGCAGATGAAATTCTTTTTGAAACTCAAATTCACCCACTAACTACGGGTTCGAAAATAACAATGAAACAGTGCGACTCACTCGTAGAGACGACGAAAATTATCCTTCGTAACGCTATTAAAGCTGGAGGAACAACTGTGCGTTCATACACTTCATCGCTTAACGTATCAGGACGGTTTCAAATTAACCTTAATGCATATGGGAGAGCAGGCGATCCGTGTTCACGATGTAATTCAATTATGAAACGCATCGTTGTATCCGGTCGATCAACTGTATTTTGTGAAAAATGTCAGAAGGTACAAGTATGAAAATAGGAATAACAGGAACAATTGGCTCAGGAAAGTCGAGTGTAAGTCATCATATCGTTGATCTGGGTTATCAGGTGTATGATATGGATCGTTTAACACATTCATTTTATGAACCAGAGGGTATTCTATATGAGTATATTATCGAATTATTGGGACCTGAAATTCTCCGGGTTGATAAAACGGTGGATCGTCAGTTGATGTCAAAAATATTATTTACGAATACTAATTTACTTGAACAACTTGAAAAAAAAGTTTTCTCTGAAGTTAGAGTATTTATCCAAGATATTCATGATGATAAAAATTCGATGATATTTTTCGAAGTTCCGCTTCTTTTTGAGTCAAAGATGGAAGATTTATTTGACTGTATTATCATGGTCAGTGCAGACTATGATGTTCGCATCAAAAGGTTATTAAATCGTGGCATGAAGACTGATGATATCAATCTAAGAATGAATCGACAGTATTCGGAAAAGATAAAAGAAGAAAAATCAGACTATATTCTATATAATAATAGTACGGTTGTTGATTTAAATCAGGAAACTGAGAAATTAATTAAAAAAATAAAAAAAGGAGGAGTCAATTGATGCAAGAAGTCGTATATAAAACAAATGTAGATTTTAAAATAGCCCCTGATCAAATGGAGTCATTGATCCTCTTATATCAACCCCTTTTTTCATATCCTGCATTAAGTTTATATTTGACACTATATGAGTTTGGTCAATTTGAGTCGGAGGTGCCAATTAAATCATTGACACATATGTTACACCTTGGGACTTCTGACTTAAACAATTATCGAAAAGAGTTAGAGCGTTTTGCACTTATTCGAACGTATGATACGGGTGTTTTAACCCTTGTTCTGACACCACCGCTAAGCCCTCATGATTTCTTACAGCATCCTACCTTTGGAAGACTCTATGCAATTGTACGCGGAAATGAAGCTTTTATTGAGGTTTGTTCACGTTACCGTAAAAGAAATTGTGTTGAATTGGATAATGAAATATCGGCAAGTTTTGATTTGTCTCGATTATCATCTTGGGATGAGTCGTTAGAAGAATCATATACATCAAAACGCGCTGAAGGAACAGATACAGATCGTAAGCATAAATTCGACGTTGAGGGCTTCTTTAAGTCGATCAGTAATGTGATGTATCCACGAGCATTTCGAACTGAAGATGTTCGTGAAAAAGTAGGGGTGTTTGGTTCTTTCTATAATCTAAACTACTTAGATATGAAATCTGTATTAATGGCTTCAACAAATTTTGAAACCGGTGATTTCGATTCGAAAAAGTTTCAGTATCTCATAGAAAAAAATCACGGAACACAAAGTGTTGAAAGTGTTTCTGATCCTTACGAACTTGATCCTGTCAGCTTCTTGGCTTATAAACAGGAAGATACATTCATCATTGACGCGGATCGAAAACTGTTAAAATCTTTAGAGCATAATTTCGGTTTTGATAACAAAGTCATTAATGTACTTGTAGAGTATATTCTAGAAACAAATGACAAAAACTTAAACAGAGGATTTGTTGAAAAGGTCGCATCATCATGGAAACGTCGTGGTGTAAAATCATTGGAGGACGCTCTTAAAGAACGTGAAGCGCCAAATCCTTCAAATACTAAGCGTGTACCGAAACCAAAGGTTGAAGTTGTAGCGCCAACCTATTCCACAGATACTACAATTGATAAAGATGTTGATGAACTAAAATCTCGATTAAAAGGGATGTTAAGTAAAGGAGAGATCTAGATGAGTTTACGTAATCTAAAATTTGAGTTATCCGATGAACAAGTTCAAAAGCGTGTCGAAACGTTTGAACGTTTACGTATCTTACCAGAAATAATCGATTTTATGGAACGATTTGAGTGTCCTGATTCGATTGTCGAAGCGAATGCGTTTCAATTCAAAAATTGGGTTCTAAATAAACGAAAAGCTGAATCATACTCAGCCCACGAACTTGAAAATGATCCAAGTTTGGGTCAATATGTAGACCTAATTTACGATCAATCAACAGGGATATTATCAGAACAGATTTTTGAACTTCCAATTGTTCGGGAAATTGCGGAAGAAAATGCTTATTTAAGTCAGTATGTTATCTTTGATTTACCACTTAGTTTACACGATGCATTATTTTCAAAAATATCAATTGAAAATGAAAACCCAAATTATTTAGGTGTTCTCGAAGATATGATTAACTTTGTTGAAAATGACAAACCAGGATATTATCTTTATGGCAATTTGGGTATTGGAAAGAGTTATTTAAGTGCGTGTGTTTCAAATGACTTTGCTAAGAGTGGTCGAAATGTGGCATTTATTCACGTACCAAAACTTATGAGTCATTTAAAGCAATTATTTACACATCCAAATGAGATGGAATATACGTTAAGAAAGTTAAGAAAAGTACCTTTACTTGTTTTGGATGATTTGGGAGCGGAACCAATCACGTCATGGAGTCGTGATGAAATCTTATTGTCGATTTTAAATGAACGCCTTGAAAACAAAAAAAAGACGATTATAACAAGTAATTACAGTCCTGACATGCTTGTTGACTTATATAAACTCGATAATAAGGGGACATCTGATGAGATTCGAGCTAAAAGATTAGTAGATCGTATCCATGCTTTAACAATCCCATATGAAATGGTGGGTCAAAATCGACGAAACAAGTAATTTATCAACATTTTGTAGAGAAATAGCAATAAAATAGTGGTATGATTACAAGAGAGGTGAATTATGAAGAAGATTGGCATATTAACTTCAGGTGGTGATGCTCCGGGCATGAATGCAGCGATTCGTGCCGTTGTCCGTTCTGGTATTTCAGCCGGACTTGAAGTATTTGGTGTTTTTGACGGATACGAAGGCTTAGTAAACGATAATATTCGTAAGCTAAGTCGTGGTGATGTTAGTGACATTATTATTCAAGGTGGAACAATTTTAGGGAGTGCACGTCTTGAGGACTTTAAGCTTCTTGAAGTTCGTGAAAAAGCTGTAGCGAACTTAGAGAAACACGGTATTGAAGGTTTGGTTGTCATAGGCGGTGATGGAAGTTACCGTGGTGCGATGGCACTTACAGAGATGGGGATTAACTGTATTGGAATTCCAGGTACCATTGACAATGATATTGCATCTACTGATTACACGATTGGTTTTGATACAGCATTGAATACAGTTATTCTTAATGTTGATAAGCTCCGTGATACTTCGAGTTCACACCATCGTTGTTCAGTTGTTGAGGTTATGGGAAATCGATGTGGTGATTTAGCCCTCTATGCTGGACTAACTACAGGTGCGGAAGTAATTATTACAAAAGAAACAGGATATGATGAATCAGAAGTATTAGAACGCTTAAGCAAAATTGAAGAAGTGAAGAAAAAACGACATGCAATTGTTATCATTAGTGAAAAAATAACAGATGTAGAACTTCTAGCGCAAAAGATTTCAAGACATACTGGTTTTTCTGGCCGTTCAACTGTTTTAGGTCATATACAACGTGGTGGATCACCGACAGCGCGTGACCGTATTTTAGCAACACAATTCGGTGATAAGGCAGTAAGACTGCTTATCGCAGGTGATGGCGGAAAATGCGTCAGCATCTTAAACGAAGAAATAGTAGCAATCGATATTGATGAAGCATTGAAAATGCCTAAAAAATCAAGTAGAGCGCTGTTTGAATTACATGACAGATTGGTATAGGAGGATAAACAATATGCATGAAATGAAAAAAACTAAGATTATTTGTACTATCGGACCCGCTTCCGAATCACCAGAGATGATTGAAAAACTCGCAAACGAAGGAATGAATATCGTTCGCTTTAACTTCTCACACGATGTTCAAGAAAATCATTTGCGTCGTATGAAAGTTGTTCGCGAAGTTAGCGATCGAATTGGTATTAACCTAGGGATTCTTTTAGACACTAAAGGTCCAGAAATCCGCTGTGGCGATATGGAAAACGGTGCACTTGAATTTGCAGAGGGCGATATTGTTCGTGTAGGTTTTGATGCAGATTATTTAGGAAATAAAGAACGCTTTACTTTATTAGTACCAGAAGTTTATGAAGATGTTAAAGTTGACGATTACCTACTTATTGATGACGGTAAAATGAAACTAACAGTTATTGATAAAAAAGATGGTGATCTTGTATGTCGTATCGACAATCCTGGTCTTATTAAAACACGTAAAGGTGTTAACGTACCTAACGTAGTGTTAAGTATGCCTTTCCTTTCTGAAAAAGACCGTGCAGATATCACATTTGGTGCGGTTAATGGTATTGACTATGTTGCGGCATCATTTGTTAGACGTGCACAAGACGTTCTAGATATTCGTGAAGTTATTGAAGCAGCTGGAAAACCCGATATCCAAATCATTGTTAAGATTGAAAACCAAGAAGGATTCGATAACATCGAAAGCATTCTTGAAGTTGCAGATGGTGTGATGGTTGCTCGTGGGGACTTAGGTGTTGAAGTAAGTACACACTTAGTTCCAATTTACCAAAAACAAATCATTAAAACAGCAAACAGAATGGGTAAACCTGTAGTTACAGCGACTCATATGCTTGAATCGATGCAACAAAACCCACGTCCAACACGTGCAGAGGCAAGTGATGTTGCGAATGCAATTTTAGATGGTACAGATGCAATTATGCTTTCAGGTGAATCTGCAGTTGGGGCATACCCAGTTGAAGCTGTACGTACAATGGCAGAAATTGCGATTGCAATGGAAGAAATTATCCCTTACCGTGATCGTTTACGTCATTCAATTAAATCATCAAAACGAACAATTCAAGATTCAATCGGGATTTCAATTGCTGAAACAGCATTAAACCTTGATGATGTTGCTGCGGTAATTGCATTTACTCAAAGCGGTTCAACTGCTAAACGTATCTCAAAATATCGTCCAAACGTTCCTGTGATTGCTGTTACTTTCACTAAAGAAGTACAAAATCGACTTGAAATTGTTTGGGGTGTGAAACCAGTTGTTTCAGATATTCGAAATGAAATGACAAATGATGATGAAATTGCAAATACAATTGCTAAAAACTTCGGAATCGAACCAGGTAAAAAAGTTATTATTGCTGCTGGATACCCAACAGGTACCGGTAATACAAATACAATGAAAATTATTGAAATAAAATAAGGAGATTGTTATGAATAAATATATCGGAGTTGATTTAGGCGGTACAAATGTACGTGTGGCTGTTATTGATGAAGATGGAAAGATTCATGAGCAAGTTAAGAGCGAATCATACGCACTTGAGGGACCTGAAGTTGTTTTAGATAATATCATTTCGATGATAAAAAATTTAAAGCAATTTGATGAATGTGTTGGAATTGGACTGGGTTTACCCGGTCCAGTGAACACAGAACTCGGGTGCGTAACCTTATCTACAAACATGAAAGGGTTTACGGAGTATCCGGTAATCGATTATCTCAAAAAACATATAGATTTACCAATCTATATGGATAATGATGCAAACGTTGCAGGTCTTGCTGAAGCACTCGTTGGTGCAGGTAAAGGCAATAATGTTGTGTATTATTTAACGCATTCTACAGGTATTGGGGGAGCACTTGTATTTAATGGACAAGTGCTTTCTGGTCACAAGGGGTATGCGGGGGAAGTCGGTAATATCGTGATTGATCGTGAACGTGTTCGACGGTCGGACATTAATACTTTAAATGCGGGTGCGGTTGAAAATGAAGCAAGTGGTTCGGCATTAGTTCGTAAAGCTCAAGAATTGATTGATCCAAAGATTCAGTCTGCAGAAGAAATTTTCACCTTAATGGAACAAGGAAATGAACAGGCAATTCAACTAATTGATGAAATGTCCTACGATTTCGCTATGATGCTCTCTTCAATTGCGCATGTATGTAATCCACATGTTTTTGTAATTGGTGGTGGTGTTACGAAATCGAAAAACTTATATTGGGACCGTATGATCGGTTATTATCAGGATCTCGTTCATGAACAAATGAGAGATACACAATTTGTTGAAGCGAAGTTGGATGAACCTGGTGTAATTGGTGCGGCGATGTTGTGTTACTCGAAAGAAGGTCACAGATAATGAATGATTTATTAAAAAAATATGCTAAATTAGCGGTTTGTTCAGGTGTAAATGTACAAAAAGGACAAACAGTTTTAGTAAATGTTAAAGCTGAGCACTATGAATTTGCTCGTTTAATTGTAGAGGAAGCTTATGCAGCAGGTGCTAAAAAAGTTGTTATCAAATTTGGTGATGATCATATTGCGAAAATGCATGTTCAAAATCAAGATATTGAAACACTTACCGATATTCCACAATGGCTTATTGATGAATACGATAGTTATTTAGATGAAGATTTATGTCGTCTCTCTATCTATGCACCATCACCTGGGCTTATGGCTGATGTAGACGGTGATAAACTGGCTGCACAAGCTAAAGCACAAGCGCAGGCTTTAAAACGTATGCGAGAGTATACGATGGCAAATCGAGGTCAGTGGTCATTAGTATCACTTCCAACCAAAGAATGGGCACACGTAGTTTTCCCAGATCTTGAGATTGAAGAAGCATATGAAAAACTGTTAGAAGCTATTCTTTATGCTGTACGTATTAATGAAAGTGATGATCCAGTTGAAGCATGGGAAAAACATAATGCAAAACTGTCACATCAAAATCAAATTTTAAACGACTACAATTTTAAATCGCTGCATTTCAAAAATGGTAAGGGAACTGATATTGTAGTTGGATTGGTCGATAATCATGTATGGGCTGGTGGTGAAGAAGTATCAGAACGCGGATATACATTTAATCCAAATATGCCGACTGAGGAATCATTTACCATGCCTGATCGCCTAAATGTAAATGGTATTGTATATAGCACAAAACCATTAAACTATAATGGAAAGCTTATTGATGAATTCTGGTTGAAATTCGTTGATGGAAAAGTTGTTGAGTTTGACGCGAAACAAGAACGCGAAACATTAGAACAACTTTTAAACACGGATGAAGGAAGCCGTCACATTGGTGAAATTGCACTCATTTCGCATCAATCACCCATTTCCGATCTGAATATTCTATTCTATAACACGCTTTTTGATGAAAATGCTTCATGTCATATGGCCTTAGGTCGTGCTTACCCAATGAATCTTAAAGGTGGTACCGAGATGACTGGTGAAGAATTACTTGCACATAATGCGAATGATTCATTAAATCATGAAGACTTTATGTTTGGTAGTGAGGATATGAGTGTTGTAGGAACGACACACGATGGTAAAACTATTATCGTATTTAATGAAGGTAATTTTGTAATTTAGTTGATATTTCTTTACTATTGATGTATAAATAATATATAAACAGTGAAGAGGACAAAAATACGTTGTTTTGAACTAGAGAGTGAAGTGGTTGGTGAAAACTTCTCGTAGAATATGCGTATTTACCACCTCAGAGTTGGATTTTAGAAAAAATCCCGTATTCTGGCGTTAACAGTTTAAGTGCACAATTTAAATTGTGAATTAAAGGTGGTACCGCGTAAATTCGTCCTTTTGGATGGATTTACGTTTTTTCTTTATTATAGAGGAGGTTATTATGGTAAATATTAGAGAAGACGAACGTCTAAATATCTTGAATCACTCATCAGCACACTTACTTGCTCATGCTGTGAAGCGTCTGTATCCTGAAGCGAAATTCTGGGTTGGACCTGTAATTGAAGATGGTTTTTATTATGACATGGATTTAGGAGATCAAGTTTTAACAGAAGAGGACTTACCTAAAATCGAGTCAATGATGCGTAAAATTGCGAAAGAAGACAAGCGCATTACACGTGAAGAGTTAACAAAAGAAGAAGCTTTAGAAATTTTCAAAGACGATTCCTATAAGATCGATATCATCAACAATCTTGAGGATGATGCAACAATATCAGCATACCGTCAAGCAGAATTCATTGACTTATGTCGTGGACCGCATGTTGAAACGACAAAGAAAATGAAATATTTCAAACTTCTTAAAGTTTCTGGAGCATATTGGAAAGGTGATTCCAATAACAAAATGCTTCAACGTGTCTACGGAATTACATTTGAAACTGAAGAAGATCTTAATCAGTATCTTGAATGGCTAGAAGCAGCCAAAGCACGTGATCATAAAAAACTTGGTAAAGAACTTGAACTCTTCATGATGAGTGAATTTGGCCCGGGTTTCCCATTTTGGTTACCAAATGGTATGACATTGCGTCATGCTTTGGATGAGTATTACTACAATGCACACATCAAACGTGGCTATGTATTTACACAAACTCCAACGATGTTAAATAAAGAATTGTGGGAAGTCTCAGGTCACTGGGAAAATTATCGCGAAAATATGTATACATCAACTATTGATGATCGCGAGTTCGCAATCAAACCTATGAATTGTCCTGGAGGAATGCTCGTCTATAAAAACGGTTTGCATTCATATCGTGATTTACCAATTCGTCTTGCTGAGATGGGTCATGTTCATCGTCACGAGGCAAGTGGGGCATTAAATGGGTTATTCCGTGTTCGTTCCTTTACTCAAGATGATGCTCACTTGTTTATGCGTGAAGATCAATTACAAGATGAAATTGTTGAAATTTTAGATTTCATTAATGAAATTTATTCGACATTTGGTCTTTCTTACTCAATTGAATTATCAACGCGTCCTGAGGACAAATACATTGGTGATATTGATGTTTGGGATCGATCAGAACAAGCGCTTAAAGAGGCTTGTATGGCCGCTGGTGTCGACTTTAAGATTAATGAGGGCGATGGTGCTTTCTATGGTCCTAAACTAGACTTCAAAGTAAGAGATTCTTTAAACCGAGTATGGCAATGTGGTACTGTCCAATTGGATATGAACCTTCCTGAACGTTTTGACCTCACATATGTTGCGGAAGATGGAAAGAAAAAACGTCCAATCATGCTCCACCGTGCAATTTTTGGGTCAATTGAACGCTTTATTGGTATTCTGATTGAGCATTTTGCAGGTGGTTTCCCACTGTGGATGGCACCAAAACAAATAGAAATCATTCCAGTAAATACGGAATTCCATATGGATTATGCAAACGAAGTCTGCGATCTTCTTTTAGAAAAAGGTATTCGTGCACATGTTGATGGCCGTAATGAAAAATTAGGTTATCGTTTACGTGAAGCGCAAAAGAATAAAATTCCACTTCAATTAATTATTGGAGATCAAGAAATCGAAGATCGTAGTGTTAACGTACGCCGTTATGGTGAACGAGCACAAAATCCATTTGATTTAGATGTATTCATGCAAATGGTTGAAAACGAAATCAGTACACGTTATATCCATAAAATTGAAAAATAACAAATTTTACAGTATTTAGAATTGCTTGAATTGAGTATTAATGCAGGGATGTGTTAATACTCTTTTTTTGTTCTATTCTTGTATTGTTTGGCGGTGCTTTTGAATTTATTCCTACATAAATGATACCGGTTACATTTATTTGTGACATTTCTATTGATTATCAATATAAAATTCGATACGATATAGATACAAGGAAACTTGTATGGAGGAAACAGATGAAAAAACTATTTTCTAGTGTTTTAGTTGTCTTGTTAGCTCTTACTCTTACCGCTTGTTCAGGTGGAGAAAAAGCTCAAGATGGAAAAGGCGCAGAAATCGCTTTGATTACTGACGTTGGTACAATTGATGACCGCTCATTTAACCAAGGTTCATACGAAGGCGTTAAACAGTATGGAGATGAAAACAAAGTTACATATACATACTACCGTCCCGTTGCGAAAGACGACGAGGCATACTTTAACGAAATCGAAAAAGCGATTACTGAAGGGGGCGCTAAGGTTGTTGTTATGCCAGGATTTTTATTCGCTAACGCAGCATTTAGAGCACAACAAGAATTTCCAGATGTAAACTTTATTTTTGTAGATGGTGCTCCTTCAGAGACACCACAGTCAGAACCCGTTATTGGTCCTAATATGTATTCAGTTGTTTGGGAAGAACAACAAGCTGGATTCTTAGCAGGATATGCTGCAGTTAAAGATGGCTACACTAAATTAGGTTACATTGGTGGTATGAAAGTTCCAGCTGTTGAAAAGTTCGGTTTAGGTTATGTTTACGGAGCAAATCACGCAGCTGAAGAATTGGGTATTACAGTAGATATGATGTACAAATATTCAGGTACATTTGAAGCGTCACAAGAAGTTCAAATGTTAGCATCAGGTTGGTATGCTGGTGGAACTGAAGTTATCTTTGTTTCTGCTGGTGGTGCTGGACCTTCAGTATTTAAAGCTGCAGAAGATAAAGAAGCTAAAGTTATTGGTGTAGATGTGGACCAAGCTGGCGAAAGTGAAACAATTATCACTTCAGCATTAAAAGAACTTCAACTTGCTGTTTATGAAGGATTGAAAGCGCACTATGATGGAAAATTCCCTGGTGGAACACAACATGCTTACAATATCAATGATGACGGTGTCGGATTACCTAAGAACTTCGACCGTTTCAAAACTTTCAAACAAGAAGATTTGGATAAAGTTATTGCAGATATGAAGGCAGATAAAGATGGTGTTACTTCAGCAATCAAGAAACAACATGCTGATGATTTCTCAGATGTTATCAGCGATCCAATCTTGAAAAACATTAATATCACATTTATTAAATAGTTATTTTAAAACGGCTTCATTGCCGTTTTTTTTCGTGTAAGTGGAAAAAGAAGTGTTTGAATCTCTATCTTTCACTTGATAAAGTTAAAGTGCAAGGGGGGATGATTATGAAATCCAAATTTATGATTTTGTTTATGAGTTTAATTTTGCTTGGGGCATGTTCTTCAAAGTCAACAGAAGATCAAAAGACTTCGGAGATTGCTTTGATTACGGATATTGGTACGATTGATGACCACTCATTTAATCAAGAATCTTGGGAAGGTATTATTGATTTTTGTAAGGAACATAATGTTTCATATAAATATTATCGACCAGAAAATAAAGATGATATAGCATTCTATAGTGAAATTCAAAAAGCAATTGAAGAAGGTGGGGCTAAAGTTGTAGTCTTACCGGGATTTTATTTTGAAGCAACAGCGGCTAAAGTGCAAAATGATTTTCCAAAGACTAAGTTTATTTTAATTGACGCTCTACCTAAACCTAATGAGTCGGGAACAATCGATATTCGGGACAATCTAGTTCCTGTTTTATTTAGAGAAGAACAAGCTGCGTATTTAGCTGGATACGTTACTGCACTTGAGGGTTATACGAAAGTAGGATTTGTTGGTGGCGCTAAAATTCCTGCGGTAGAACGTTATGGAATGGGTTTTCTACGAGGCTTACAAGAAGGCGCTAAAAGTATGAATAAAACGATTGATCTTAAATATAAATACTCAGGGGCATTTGAGCCATCTACTGAAGTTCAAATGCTAGGTTCGAGTTGGTATAATGAAGGAACGGAAATTATTTTTGGTTCAGCTGGCGGTGCTGGACAGTCAATCATAAAAGCCGCTGAAGATACAGATAAACGTTATATCGGAGTAGATGTTGACCAATCGTACTTAAGCAGTAAGGTGGTATATTCCGCAACGAAGGGTATTCGAAAAACGGTTAAGAATCTTCTCGTTGAGAACTCTGAAGATAAATTTCCAGGTGGGAAACGATTAAGTGTCGATTTAAATAATGAAGGTGTGGGTTTGGCTTTCGATGAATCCAGATTAAATCAAATCGGTAAAAGAGATATTAAAGCACTTCTTGAAAAAACAAAAAAAGAAATTCTAGATGATAAATTGGTAATTCTAACAGAACATGATGAACAGGGAGATGTTTTCACTGATCAAAGTTTATTTCCAAATCTAAAAATCGATTATTATCGCTGAGCAGAAAGCTCAGCGATATGTATGTGTTACACGATTGAAAGCGCTTGCTAAAACGTGTCGAAAATGCTAATATTTAGGTGAACATAAATCATATTCTATCGGGGGATGATTGAAGTTAGAACCCATCACAAAGGGTTAATTCACGAACAACCGGTTTTAATCGAACGCTTCAGTTGAATAGGGTATGACGGTTTATAGTGAAAAAATAATACGGGGATGATGCTTATTAAAAGTCGACAATTGGATATCAAGTATGCTTGATATTTTTATTATTTAAATTTTACTGTTTTATCGTTCTTTTTTTGTGTATGATATGTTTAAGGAGTGTAAGGGAATATGAAAAATATTGTTGAAATGAATCATATCACCAAGACGTTTCCAGGCATTAGAGCCAATGATGACGTCACAATTTCACTTCGTGAAGGGGAAATTCTAGCGCTACTGGGTGAGAATGGTGCTGGAAAGTCAACGTTGATGTCTGTGTTGTTTGGGATGTACCAACCAGACTCGGGAGAAATTGTCATTCGTGACAAAGTTACTCAAATCAATAACCCTCATGAGGCAACCTACCATAAGATTGGTATGGTACACCAGCATTTTAAACTGGTGGATAATTTTACGGTTACTGAGAATATTATTTTAGGAGTTGAGACCGTTGAACGCGGGATGGTCCGCCTTGGGGATGCTCGTAAAGATATTATCGAATTAAGTAATCGATATAACCTTAATGTAGATCCGGATGCAAAAATTTCGGATATATCAGTAGGGATGCAACAGCGTGTCGAAATTCTGAAATTACTTTATCGTGAAAGTGATGTCATGATTTTTGATGAGCCAACGGCTGTGTTAACACCGCAAGAAATTCAAGAGTTAATGGCAATTATGAAGCAACTTCGATCTGAAGGAAAATCAATTATTTTTATTACTCATAAATTGAACGAAATCAAAGAAGTAGCTGATCGTGTGTCGGTTTTACGTAAAGGGAAATTTATTGGTACCGTCAATGTAAAAGATGTAACTGTCGATGAAATGTCCGAAATGATGGTGGGTCGAAAAATTGATTTAAATATCGATATGAAACCGCAAGAGCGGGGTGAAGTAGTATTAGAAGTTACAAACATTAATGTTGCTTCTTCTCATGGAAATCATGATGCCGTTAAAGCAGCGTCATTTGCATTGCATGAAGGTGAAATTGTAAGTATTGCTGGTATTGAAGGTAATGGACAACATGAATTGGTTTACGCAATTGCTGGAATGTTACCGATAACACAGGGCGAGATCGTCCTTAAAGGTGAAAGCATTGAAGATAAATCAATCCGATACAGAAATACTCATGGGATATCGCATATTCCCGAAGACCGTCACAAGGATGGTTTAGTTCTTGACTATAAATTGGATTTCAATCTTGTATTAAAACAATATTTTACAGATCGTTTCCAAAAAAATGGAATGCTTCGTTTCGATAAAATCGAAACGTATGCACGTAAAATGATTGAAAAGTTTGATATTCGAAGTTCAAAAGGACCGAGTTCTGTTGTACGTAGTATGTCTGGTGGGAATCAACAAAAAGCTATATTGGCTCGTGAAATTGACATGGGATCGGAAGTTCTGATGGCTGTTCAACCAACACGGGGTCTTGATGTAGGTGCAATTGAATATATACATAACCAACTTGTAGCACAACGCGATGCTGGAAAGTCTGTTCTTCTCGTATCGTACGAATTGTCTGAAATTATGAACATCAGCGATCGAATTCTTGTAATGTACAATGGAGAATTTGTAGGTGAATTTAAGCCAGAAGATATTACGCAACAAGAACTTGGCTTATATATGGCTGGAGCAAAGCGGGGTACTCTAAATGGTAAAAACTAGTTCGATTGGTACAAAAATTAAAAAATTCTTCGCAAATGAGGGGAATCACGCTGTTATTGCATCCTTTCTTGCGATAATTATTGGATTGTTTGTTGGGTTCTTAGTAATCTTACTAACAACACCTCAATATGCATTAAGTGCATTTTGGATAATTCTCAAAGGTGGTTTCCACCATAACCTACGTGGTATGGGAAATGTTCTATTCCGAGCAGCTCCAATTATCCTGACGGGGTTATCGGTTGGATTCGCATTTAAAACGGGCCTCTTTAACATCGGAGCTTCAGGACAGTTTACAGTTGGTGCATTTACTGCAGTCTATATTGGCGTTAACTGGACTTGGATGCCTGCGGGTACTGGTTGGATTGTAGGTCTAATCGGTGGTGCTCTTGCTGGAGCACTGTGGGGTGCAATCGTTGGTATCTTAAAGGCTTATCGTAACGTAAACGAAGTTATTGCTTCGATTATGTTGAACTATATTGGAATGTATGCCGTAAACTATCTGATTACCAATACTGCATTCGATTCTGTTCACTCACGTACCTTGCCACCTGTAAATGCATATTTACCGGTACTTGGCTTAAACAAGATTTTTCCGAGATCATCGGTTAATATTGGAATTGTGATTGCGATTGTGATGGCAATTTTGATTTACATTATTTTAGAAAAAACAAAGTTTGGATTTGAACTGAAAGCAGTTGGTTATAATCGTCATGCCAGCCGCTATGCAGGTATCAATGAAAAAAAATCGATCATTTTATCAATGACGATTGCAGGTGCACTTGCAGGTCTTGGTGGTGCAGTGATGTACCTCGCAAATGTTGGGAAATACATGGATGTACTTAATGTTCTTCTTACAGAAGGATTTGACGGTATCTCAGTAGCTTTACTTGCTCAAAGTAATCCTATAGGTATTATTCTTTCAGGTCTCTTTATAGCACATATTACGTATGGTGGTAATAATCTTCAATTATTTGGTCTTGAGCCTGAAATTATCTCTGTTATCACCGCTACAATTATTTATGTGAGCGCACTTACAATACTTCTTAAAGGATTTATTGCGAAAGTGACGAAAAATTCCGGAGGTGATAACTGATGAACACACTTGCATTTATTGTTCAACAGATGTTGTATGTAGCAATTCCATTACTTGTAGTTTCACTTGGAGGGTTATTCTCTGAGCGTGGTGGTATTGTAAATATTGCTTTAGAAGGGATTATGGTATTTGGTACCTTCTTTGGAGTTATCACTCTGTTTTTCCTTCAGAACCATATGTCTGGTCAATTACTTTACATTGTTGCCATGTTAGCAGCCATTCTTGCGGGTGTTGTTATGGGTGCAGTGCATGCATTTGCGGCTATAAATATGAATGCAGATCAAACTATTAGTGGTACGGCCATTAATATGTTTGCACCAGCATTTACAGTTTATATCGCGCGTCTTTTGTATTCGGTAAAAGAAATTCCGTTCAGAAATGAGTTTCTCATTCGAAAGGTACCGTTCTTATCCGAAATACCGGTTATTGGTAAATTGTTTTTTACCAATGCGTATATCTCTACCTATATTGGAATTGCAATCCTCTTTATCGCAACGTTTGTTATCTATAAAACACGATTTGGATTACGATTACGATCAGCAGGAGAGAATCCTCATGCTCTTGACGCAGCAGGTGGAAATGTAAAACGTATTCGTTGGGCGGGAGTTCTTATCTCTGGAGCTCTTGCGGGGCTTGGTGGACTTATTATAACAGTTCCAATCAGTACATCATTTACAGGTACTGCAAATGGTTATGGGTTCCTCGCGTTAGCAATCCTTATTTTCGGTCAATGGAGACCTAAGACAATATTCTTTTCATCTCTATTTTTCGCTCTTGCATTAACGCTATCCAACGTTTATTCGGGAATACCATTCCTCAATGGACTTGGAATTCCGGATCAAGTTTTCAAAATGTTACCTTATATTGCGACCCTAGTAGTCCTTGTATTCACATCTAAGAAGTCTGCAGCCCCTAAAGCAGCGGGACAACCTTATGATGCAGGTAAACGTTAAAATAATTATTCACAGCAAAAAAGGTATGAATCTCACATGGAAGAGGTCATACCTTTTTTTTATCTGTATTTAAGGTTAAATACGTTTAGAATGTTAAAATTGATTATTTATTTTTACTAATATTGTGGAGAAGCTCCAATTTCAAGTCATAAAGTTTCTGAGATAAATCAACATAATAACGATGCGGATAATGAAGTCGTTTTACCTCATCCCAAATTGTTTCCAATTCCTTTTGAGAATAGAGTGCAATTTCTTCAAGATTCGGTAACTCATAGACACATTTACCATTTTGGTAAATAGGTACTTGTAATTCTCTTACTTGATAATCCGTCAGTGTTTTCTTCTTCCAAGGTGCGGAAGGGTCGAAAATGGTAATGGTATCAGTTGGGATTACTTCATCTGCGAGGGCGATGTAATCGGCAAGGGCTTTGTTCGTGTGATTATCATAGAAACGATAAAGTCGTTTGTAACTTGGGTTTGTTATTTTTTCAATGTTTTCACTTACTTTAATTTTTGGTGTAAGGGTTCCATCTGCGCGTTCTTGGGCTACAAGTTTATAAACACCGCCTAAAACAGGTTCCGATTTTGAAGTAATAAGATTTTCGCCAACACCAAATGAGTCGATTTGCGCTCCTTGGTAGATCAAGTCATCTATGAGATATTCATCAAGTGAGTTTGAGGCCATAATTTTACAATCTTGAAGACCTGCTTGATCGAGCATTTTTCGGGCTTCTTTGGATAGATATGCTAAGTCACCAGAATCAAGACGAATTGCTTTGAGGCGGAAACCGTTTGGAATAAGATATTCATGTGCTACTTTAATTGCATTTGGAATTCCAGATCCCAATGTATCATATGTATCAACGAGGAAAATTGCGTTATCAGGATTGATTTCCGCAAAAGACATAAACGCTTCAAATTCAGAATCATGAAGTTGAATGTATGAATGTGCCATTGTTCCAGAAACATGAGCCCCGTATTGATAACCAGCAAGTGTATGGGATGTTCCGATACAACCCGCAATAATTGCGGCACGTGCTCCATCGACGGAAGAATCGTAACCGTGAGCACGGCGAGCACCGAATTCGAGTACAGCACGTCCACGTGCAGCATTTACAATACGACTTGCTTTAGTTGTAACTAAAGTTGAGTAGTTAATCGATAATAATAAAAGTGTTTCAATGAGTTGTGCTTCGATAACGGTACCACGTACTGTGACCAACGGTTCATTTTGGAAAACAACCGTTCCGTCTTCAACAGCCCAAATGTCTAAATTTAATTCTAAATTTAATAAATAATCAAGAAATTTTGGATCTGTAAATCCTTGTTCATAGAGGTAATCGATATGTGACTGTGTAAACTTAAAATTATTAATGGTTTCAATAAGTTTACTCAATCCATTAAAAATAAGATAACCACCTTGGTTTGGTATTTTCCGGGTAAACATATCAAAATAAACAATTTCTTCATGTCGGTTTTGTTTGAAATATGTATAAGCCATTGTAAATTCATATAAGTCAGTCAAAAAGACTGCGTCGTTAGGTTTTATCATTATGTCACCGTTCTTTCTATTTACATCATATTGATGTACAATGCTATTATATTGTATCATTTTTTGGAGGATGTATCATGAATGAAGAATTAATATTAAAAAATGACATTAAGGTTTATCAAATCAATGAAGAAAAGTTTCATGAAGTGTATCTTTCGTTAAAAATTGTATTTAAGCTTGAATCAAGAACGAATACTATCGCAAATTTACTCACGCGGATGATGGGAGATCGTTTAATTGAAAACCCAACTAAAACATCACTCGCACAGCGACACGATATGTTATATGGAGCGAAGACAAGCGCTTTAACTTATACTTTAGGAACATACCAAGTTATAGATCTTGGAATTAAAATGATTCACGAACGATTCACCAATGAATTGTTGTTGGACAAACAGATTAAATTACTTGAAGATATGTATCTTTATCCACTATTAACAGAACAAACTCTTGAAGAAGCAAAGAAAAACTTACGCATCAGTCATATGCATATCAAAGAAAATGCATCGCAAAATGCGCTGGTTAAGGGTTTTAAACATGCAGGTGAAGGACAGTTGTTTGGTTTAAGTGCTTTTGGGGATTTGGATGATTTAGATTCTGTAAGCTTGAAAGATATCCAAAATCTTCATACACGTTGTATTCAAGAGTTTAATAAACAAATTTATTTGGTGGGGGGCGTTGACCGCGCATGTAATTTCGATGCATTTACGGTTGGTCACTCAATGCCAATCAACGAATCACTTTTAAAAACAGAAATTTCAAATTCGTATCTTGAAGAACGATATAAAGGAAGTCAAAGTGAACTTGTATGCGTTTATGAAACAAGCATTACGCCTTATGATGATTTGTATTATGCCTATCTCGTGTTTATTGCATATCTTGGTCAACTTCCGACCTCACTACTTTTCCAAAATATTCGCGAAAAGCATAGCCTATGTTATTCAATCTATGCATCACGTCAAGTCTATGACGGGATTTTCTATATTGCGACGGGAGTGAGTGATAAAAACGTAGAAAAGGCTTTATCACTGATTGAAGATCAATTTGAGATTGTTCGAAATGAACCTTTAGATTTAAAAGCGGCTATCAACTATTTAGATCTCTCCTTAGAGGGTAATACAGAACGGATAAAGAGTATTGCAGATCATACCTTTAGGAATAATATGCTGCAGGTAGATGAGTCCATTGAAACAATGCAGGAAAAAATTCGTGCAGTAACGGAGTCGGATGTGAAAGCTGTATTAACAAAAATCACAGAGCCGTTTATCTTCGCATATAGAGGTGAAAATGATGAAAACAATTAAAAATGATTTTAATGAAAAAGTGTATACCTTTACAACACCAAGTGCTCTGAGTGTAACCATTGTGCACCGACCTGGTTTTAAACGTTCAAGTGCTGTATATGGGACTCCGTTTGGTGCATTGAATCTTAAACAAAGTCTCGATGGAAATGTAATTGAACATAAATCGGGTGTTGCACATTTTCTGGAACATAAACTGTTTGAAGATGAGAGTAAGGATATATTAAGTCAATTTGCGGAACTTGGTGCAAGTGGCAATGCTTTTACTTCATACGAACAAACCATGTATTACTTTGGTCATAACGGTGATTTGGAAGCGCCCTTACGCTTACTGATTCAGTTTGTAAGTAAGTTTAGTGTGAGTGAAGAAAGCGTAGAAAAAGAAAAAGGGATCATCATCGAAGAAATAAAAATGTATGATCAAATGCCGGATATGCGTTTATTGAATGAGACGTATGTGAACTTATTTCATCATTATCCGTTTATCTATGATATCGCAGGAACAGAAAAAAGCGTGACGGAAACGACGCGTGCGGATTTACTCCGTGCTTTTGAAATGAACTATTCTGATCACCGCATGTCATTAACAATCGTAACACCGATGGATCCACAAAAGGTTGCGGAGATCGTCTTAGAAGAAACGCAATCACATCATGCTGTGAGTGAAAATGTAATGGATTTGTTTGATGAAGAACCGCATCATGTTGCGTTTAAAGAACGGGAAATTCAAGGGGATGTAGAAGTTCCGAAAATGACCTATTCATTTAAATTTCCTTATAATCGCAATGATAAATTAAAAGATGAGTTTTTGATACGTATGCTTTTAGAGATGAATTTTTCAGAAATGATCCCCGACTATCAGGTTTGGCTTGATGAAGGAATCGTTTCAAACTCATATGGCTATGATGTCGATATCCGTGAATCATTTGGTGTCATCTATTTTGTGAATGAAGGGCATAAGCACGAATCGTTTAAAGAAATTATTAAGTACCGCATGAATCATTTAAAGCATGATGAAGCAATGTTTAACCAGTTGAAGAAGCGATATTATGGTGAAATGATTATGTCACTAAGTAAAACAGATGAACTTGCAATTACATTGGGACGTGCTCACTTCGATGGAGTTTCGTACTTTGAGTATTTGGAAATGATTCGTGATTTATCGTATGATGCATTGGCCAATCTTGTGGATGTGATTGTGGATAGTGACGATACATTTTTACGGATGGTTAATTCGAATAATTAGGTTAGATTCTAGAGAATCTAACCTTTTTTGTTGTTTTTTTGAAAAAAATATTAGGAAGGTTTTTATTTGCAGTAAATTTATGAGTGTGGGGTAACCCACATTATGAAGAAAAGGAGGTCAAAATGAACTTTGTACAGCTAGTTGGACACATTGAAACCATGCCGGTGCCCATTGAGGACCACTCAAATGAAAGTTATGCATTGATGCATGTTAGTGTCACTTCAAATTTTAGAACGCCAACGGGTATTTTCAGAAAGGATACATTTCCGATTTTACTATGGCGCGGTGCAAGTGAGACAACCACAAACTCATGTAAACCAGGAAGTTTAATTTCTGTGAAAGGTAGATTAGAAATTAATGATGAAAAATTTATCTTAATTGCAGAACATCTTGAGTTCTTATATCCGAAATAGTACCAAAGAGAGTGATTTTTTTGTATAATAGAATGTAGGTGATAAAATGAAAAATTATTTGGAAATGTGTCAATTTGTATTAGACGAAGGTTCACGAAGAGAAGATCGTACGGGAACAGGTACGACAGGCGTTTTTGGTTATCAAATGCGTTTTGATTTAAGCAAGGGTTTTCCCTTGCTTACAACTAAAAAAGTTCATTTTCCATCGCTTGCGAAAGAACTTTTATGGTTTGTAAGCGGCGATACCAATATTAAATGGCTTGTCGAGAACAAGGTTCGAATTTGGAATGAATGGCCATACGAACTTTTCAAAAAATCAGATGATTACAATGGCGAAACCATGGATGAGTTTATTGCACGCATTGTAGCTGATGATTTGTTTGCTCAAAAATATGGAGAGTTGGGTCCCGTTTATGGTAAACAATGGCGTGATTTTGGTGGTGTTGACCAGATTAATAACGTTATTGAAACAATTAAAACAAACCCGTATTCACGTCGTATTATTATGAGTGCTTGGAATCCGACCGAAGTTGATCAAATGGCATTACCACCTTGTCACGCATTTATGCAGTTTTATGTAAGTAATGATCGAAAATTATCATTGCAACTTTATCAGCGTAGTGCAGATGTATTTTTGGGTGTTCCATTTAATATTGCTTCGTATGCGCTGTTGTTACACATGATAGCTAAAGTCTGCGATTTAGAGGTTGGAGAATTTGTCCATACTTTTGGTGATTTACATATTTACAATGATCATTATGATGCAGTTCAAATGCAATTAGCACGCGAACCGAAATCTTTACCACAACTCATAATTCATGGAAACCAAGAAAAAATTACAGATTTCAAGTTTGAAGATTTTGAAGTAGTCGGCTATGATCCACATCCATTAATAAAAGCAAAGGTGAGTGTGTGATGATTAAAATTATTGTCGCGATGAATAACCATCGCACCATTGGTTTAAATGGGTCGATGCCATGGCATAATAAAGAAGATCTACAGCATTTTAGAAAGTCGACACTGAATCAAAAAGTGGTTATGGGTCGAAAAACGTTTGAGGGTCTTCCTAAAAAGCTTGATAATCGAGAAATCTATGTCGTAACACGAAACGCTTCGATTGAAAATGCAATTCCAGATCTTAGGGCATTTTTAATGCAACACAAAGAATCGAGCGAAGATATTTTTATCGCGGGTGGCGGAGAAATTTACGCTCAAAGTTTGCCTTTTGCTCACGAGTTAATCATTTCGTATATACCAAATGATGTAATTGGTGATACATTTTTTCCGGATTTTTCTGATTTAGAATTCAAGATCAAGAATCAGGTTGAATACAGTACTTTTAAACAAGTAACTTACGAGAGGATATAATTATGACAATAGTAGAAATAATTGAAAAGAAACGTGACGGTATGGAATTAACTCATGAAGAGATTAATTTTTGGATTCATGGTGTTACAGATGGTACGGTTAAAGATTATCAAACCAGTGCATTGCTCATGGCAATTGTATTAAAAGGAATGAGTCTCGACGAGACAACAGCATTGACAGATGCGATGATGCGTAGTGGAGATGTTATTGATTTGTCATCCATTGTTGGCAAGAAAGTGGATAAGCATTCAACAGGTGGTGTAGGTGATAAAACTACAATTATCTTGAGCCCAATTGTTGCGGCAGCAGGTGCAAAAGTTGCGAAAATGAGTGGTAGAGGCTTAGGTCATACAGGTGGAACACTTGATAAGTTAGAATCCATCGCTGGTTTCAACATCGAGGTTTCAAGTCAAGATTTCATTGATCAAGTTAATGCTATTAATCTTGCAGTCATTGGTCAAACTGGAAATTTGGTTTACGCAGATAAAGTTCTCTATTCGCTTCGAGATGTAACGGGAACAGTTAATGCGATACCTTTAATTGCATCATCCATCATGTCAAAGAAATTGGCAGGAGGTGCAGACTGTATTTTACTTGATGTGAAATATGGTGAAGGCGCATTTATGAAAAATGTCGAGGATGCGCGTGAGTTAGCAAATACAATGATCACGATTGGCCGGAATCTTGGACGTGAGGTTAATGCGATGCTTTCAAATATGAATCAACCGTTAGGACATTCAATTGGAAATGCACTTGAAGTAGAAGAAGCAATTATGACTTTAAAAAACGAAGGACCAAAGGAATTAGAGGAATTGTGTCTTGTAGCATCAGGATATATGCTGTACCAAGCAGAACTTTCTGATTCATCAGAAAGTGGTTATGAACTCGCAAAAGAAACATTACGAAGTGGTGCAGCTTATGAAACATTCTTAAAATGGATTGAAGCACAAGGTGGAGACATTTCAATTTTTGATGATCTTGATTCCTTTACGAAAGCTAAATATGAAGTCGAAGTGTTCGCTGAGCAAGATGGTTACTTACACGATTTAAAAGCAATGGAATTAGGTATTGTATCCATGCACTTAGGTGCAGGAAGACAAACAAAAGACGATATTATTGATTATAAAGCGGGGATTGTACTTCGAAAAGAAATTGGAGATTTAATTCATGCGGGTGATTTACTTGCTACTTTATATAGCGATTCACCAATAACCGATGATCATAAAAACAATACAGTATCATGTTTTGTGATGGGACAAGAACCTGTTGAAAAACCAAATTTAATCGCAGCCGTGCTATAATAGTTTAGATTGGAGAATAACCATGAATTTTGAAGTATCTATTGATCAATTTAGTGGTCCCTTGGATTTAATGCTTTATCTAATTAAGGATAAAAAACTAGATCTTTTTGATTTGAATATTGATGAATTGGCGGATCAGTACATTGCTTTTATAGATAGCGTTCGAGATCAAAAACTTGAAGTAGCGTCTGAATATCTTAGTGAACTTGCCGGTTTAATTGAATACAAAAGCAAACGTCTGTTGCCTAGAGATAAAAGTGAACTGGATGCAAAAGATGTAGAAGATGATGAGAATGACCTTGTGAGACGACTTATTGAGTATCAACGTTATAAAGAGGTCAGCATTGAATTGGCAGAGCGTTATGAAGAACGTTCAAAGCAATTCGCAAAACCAATCTCATCGGGTTTGTTTAAAGAAATTAAGACGAGTTTACAAGATTCGATTACTTATGAACAAACGCCCTATGACCTTATGAATGCAATGATGAAAGTAATGAGTCGTTTTAAGTTAGCGCACCCTCAGGATGTATCTATAGAACGAGCGGAACTCTCAGTTGACGAAGTCGTAGAAGATTTAAGAAGAGTGTTTCAGGGTGGTGTCGTTTTGTCTCTTGACCATGTATTGTCTCAAGCACCCACCCTGCAATACCTGCTCGTATCATTCTTAGCAGTTTTAGATATGTTACGAATGGGAGATTTAAAAATGAGTTATCAAGATGAAGAGGTCTATCTGAAAGGGGCGATTTAATGACTGATTTTGCAATTATTGAAGGCATTTTATTTGCCTTTGGGGAAGAAGGCGTTGATAAAGAACAATTAATGCTCGCTCTTGGAATTGATGACGAAGCATTTAATAACAAAATACAAGATTATAAAATAAGTTTAATGGATTCGAATCGTGGATTGGAACTGGTTGAGTTTGGTTCAGTTTACAAGTTAATTACTAAAAAAGAACTGCACGAGACCATTTCCGATATGCTTGAATTTAATAAAAACCGTCAATTATCTCAAGCTGCTCTCGAAACACTTGCGATTATTGCATACAAACAACCGATAACGCGTTTAGAAATTGAAGAAATACGCGGTGTTAATAGTGACATGATGTGTCGAAGATTGGAAGCATTGGATTTAATTCAGGAATGTGGACGAGCTGATTCAGTTGGTCGTCCAATACTCTATGAAGTGACAAACTCATTTATGGATGTATTTAAACTGACGAGTTTGAAAGAATTACCCGAAATTAAGATAGAAATGTTGGAAGAAAATAATGAACTCTTTAAATAATATAAGATTACAAAAATTTATAGCGATGAGTGGATATTGTTCCCGTCGTAAGGCTGAAGTTTTAATAAACGAAGGTAAAGTAAAAGTTAATGGGATTAAAGTTACAGAACAGGGTTTGAAAGTTTCGACTGAAGACCGTGTTATGGTCAATGGAATCCTTATTAATGTTGAAGAAAAAAAAGTATACTACATTCTCAATAAACCTCGTGGCATTGTATCAAGTGCAAATGATGATAAAGATCGAGAAAGTGTCGTAGATTTAGTGCCAAATGACATTCGTGTTTTTCCTGTAGGCCGCCTCGATCGTGAAACAACAGGTGCACTCATCCTCACCAATGATGGAGATTTTGCTTACTACATGACACACCCAAAATTTGATCTATCAAAAATATATCGTGTAAGTGTTAGAGGAAGACTTTCCTATGAAGTGACCAATTCACTTAAAGAAGGCATTACCATTGAAGGTGTCGAATATAAAGGTGTCGAAATTAGTCGTGTGAAATATGATGCTGCTAAAGATAAAACTCAATTTTCGATTACGCTTCACGAAGGTAAAAACAGACAAATCCGTAAAATATTTGCGCATTTTGGACTTCCAGTCTTGAAACTTCACCGCTATCAAATTGGATATCTTGATATTGATGAACTTAAAATCGGACAATACCGTGAATTAAAACCATTTGAGGTTAAAAAATTGCTTTTAACAGCAAAAGGTGAAATCTAATGCAACAATTCTTCATTGAATCAATTGAGGACTTGCAACTCAGTGCAGATCAATTACATCAATGTCGAAAGGTACTTCGAATGCAAGAGGGTGATTCGATTCGACTTGTAGATCATCGTGGTAATGGTGTGATCGCTTCATTTACGGATGATACGCTCACACATCTAACAGTTAAAGAACCAATTGAATGGAACGAGAAAAAATTTAGATTGCGAATTGTCGCTTCATTAATTCGATCAGAACGCCTCGAGTGGATGATTCAAAAAGCATGCGAGTGCGGTGTAGATGAAATTATTCTTTACCAAAGTCAACATGGGGTTGTACGTGATTTTGGGAAAAGATCAGATCGTAAAATGGAACGCCTCAACCTCATTGCGAAGGAAGCGTCGGAACAATCTTACCGACAGTATGAAGTACCCGTTAAAGGAATCGCAACACTTGATGATTTACCTCAATATCAATCCGATTTAAATCTTTATGCGGATATAGGAGATGAAGCGCATTTGATTCATACAGTTCGGGAAGATACAAAGTCTATCACGGTACTTGTAGGACCCGAAGGCGGTTTTAGTAATGACGAACGCAGTAAATTTGAAGCAATGGGATATCGTCAAGTGAGCCTTGGAGACAATGTTCTTAGAGCTGAGACAGCAAGTATCTATATTTGTAATATTGTATCGGCGTGTGAGGTGATAAAGTGAATATACTAAAAAAATATCATGACCAGAAGCGTTCTAAAAAAGAAATCAAGATGTTGATGGATATGAATAAGATGTATAATTTAGGGCTTAATCCAAAATCTGATTTTGATCTTTTAAAACTTGATGTTTTTAAGCATAGTTTAGAGACTAAGAAAACATTCGAAACAGAGTTTGAGCGAATTCGGAATGAGCATCTGGATATGTGGGATAATTTACTTTTCAAAGAACGAAACTTTATCGTTCAGTGTGACATCGCCCCAATCAAATCAAAATTGAAAGTATTCCAAGTCGAAAATGAAAACAGAGTATACATTCCTATTTTTGATGGATTGTTGAATACCTTGTATGATCGTGAAACCGCGATTTTGGAGTTACCACAATACTTTAAATTATATAATGACTTTCAAGATCGTTTGATTCCAATCGATACGTATGGATTACAGCCCTTTATCGCAAATATGAGTTCAGGTCGATGTATCGCACAAAGCACATCCGATATTGTATTGTATCGAGAAGATATAAATATTTTTTATCGATACAATTTGACGGAATGCGAATCATATCCTCTATGGACGGAAAAAAAACTTGAATCCGAACACATTAAAGAACTTGCAGATTTAATATTAAATTCAGATGAAAAAGCATTATTAGATTATTGTATTGAAAATGAACTTATCAAACCGCGCTGCATTAAGAAAATTAATAAACAACGCGTTAAAGCAGAAAAAAAGAGTAGGAGATAAGTATGAAATTGAATAAACTTGTGAACACAGAATTGGATTGTGACATTGATCATTTGGTTCTTGATTCTCGTGATCGTGTTAAAAACGGCATGTTCTTCTGTTTAAAAGGCTTAACTGTTGATGGTCATCAGTTTGCGAAACAAGCAGTTGAAAATGGTGCGGTAGCGGTAGTCCACTCGGATGATATTGATGTAATCGAAGGAATTGTATATATTCGCGTCGATGATGTGATGACTGAATTGCATCGTGTAACGGATGTATTCTATAACAGTCCATCAACAAATATGTATGTTTATGGAATAACAGGAACGAATGGAAAAAGTACGACGATGCTTACAGTTCGCAACATTCTGAGAAGATTTGGTGTAAATGCGGGCTATATTGGTACAATCTCTGTAGAGTATAACGAACATAAATTCGCTCCTTCATTAACAACACCGGATATTGTAGAGTTGCAATCATACCTTCAGGATATGCGATTAGAAGGTGTTGAAGAAGTTTGCCTTGAAGTATCAAGTCAAGGACTTGCATTAAGAAGAGTTGAATCAATCGATTTCGATAATGCATCCTTTACCAACCTAACGCATGATCATCTTGATTATCATAAAACAATGGAAAATTATTTTGAGGCGAAGAAAATGCTTTTTGATAATTTAAAACCGTCTGGATTTATGGTTCTAAATATTGATAATGAATATGGTGAAATACTTCAAAATCAAGATTATTCAAATGTTGTAACATATGGAGTCGACAATCCGAAGGCACATTATCGTGCAAAGGATATTGTATTACATGAAGACTTTACCGAATTCACACTGATTCATGAAGGAAAAACCTATCCTGTTGTCACAAATTTTGTAGCGATATTTAATGTATACAACATGCTTAATGTCATCGCAATTCTACATCAACGTGGTTATGCTCTCGAAAAAATAATTCCTGAGCTTAAAGATATTGAGCACGTCGATGGTCGCCAAACAATGGTTAACAAGGGACAACCATTTAGAGTAATTGTTGATTTTGGACATGCACCAGACAGCATGAAAAATGTTTATGAATTTGTACGTTCGACACAAGATGAAGGTGCACGTTTAATTACTGTATTCGGTGCAGCAGGTGGGAGAGATACAGCAAAAAGACCGATAATGGGCCGTGTCGCTTCGATGTATTGTGATCACGTAATTATTACAGAGCATGATAATCGAGACGAGCGTGTTGTGGATATTACACAAGATATTATTACAGGGATTGAATCCAACAATTATGAGTTTGTGCCCAATCGTACAGACGCAATTGAAAAAGCTTTAAAAATGGCCCTGCCAGGTGATACGGTTGTTCTAATCGGTAAAGGTGAAGAAAAATTTATCTATCGTGAGCAAGGTTCAAAAGAAACGTGGATGGGTGACGAAGTATGTGCATCACTGATCCTTGATAAACTATACGGAGGAAAAGAAAATGAAATTAAGTAAATATATTGATCATACGCTGTTGAAGCAAAATGCTACAGAAGCGCAAATTCGTGTTTTATGTGATGAGGCAAAAGAATACGATTTTATGAGTGTGTGCATTAATCCGGGATTTGTTTCACTTTGTAATGAACTTCTAAGTGGTACTGATGTTAAAGTATGTACTGTAATCGGTTTTCCATTAGGTGCAAATACAACTGAAGTAAAAGTTTTCGAAACTAAAAACGCTCTTGAAAACGGTGCGGATGAGATTGACATGGTTATCAACGTAAGTGCTTTAAAAGACAAAAAATACGATTTAATCGAAAATGAAATTCGTTCAATTAAAGACGCATGTGGTGAAAACATCCTTAAAGTGATTATTGAAACATGTCTTTTAGAAGATGACGAAATCGTTAAGGTTTGTGAACTTGCTGTTGCTGCTGGTGCTGACTTTGTTAAGACATCAACAGGATTCAGTACAGGTGGTGCAACGTTTGAAGCTGTTAAACTGATGAAAGATACAGTTAAAAATCAAGCTTCTGTAAAGGCTTCTGGTGGTGTTCGAAGTCAAGAAGATATGGAATCGATGATCGAAGCAGGCGCTACACGAATCGGTACATCATCCGGTGTTGCATTGGTTAAAAACGAAGTAAGTCAATCCGATTACTAAAAAAAGGTGTTTCAGCCCTTCAAATGTATTCAATACGTTTGAAGTAAAGGCTGAAAACACCTTTTTTTTTATTGATACCAATTAATCTGTTCGTTTTCACTTATTAGCGTACGATAACCGATTGAAAGTGAAGTAAATGTTGTGAGAGCGACACCTGTTGTGATCGCAATCATAATTGCTGTTTGATACATAATGGCAGTTAGGGGAGGCGTTCCCGATATGATTTGTCCCGTCATCATTCCGGGTAGCGAAATAATGCCCATATTCAACATATTATTAAGAGTGGGTAAAAGTGCCATTTCTAACGATTGATTGACGAATGGAATCATAATCCTTTTAGGTGTGACTCCTAAGTTTAATAAGGTTTCAACTTTATTGCGTTCAAGATCAAGTGTATCAGTAAGTGTTTTGATTCCTAAACTCAATCCATTCATGGCATTACCAATGATCATTCCTCCTACTGGAATGGCATATTGAGGGTTGAAGATACTTGTTCTTACAATAATCCCTACAAAAAATGCAACGACAAAGAGACCCGAAGCCATAAGACATAAAAAGATAACACGCTTAAATTGGGGATTTAATCGGGGGTTTTTCTTTAATATTCTAAAAGTTGAAAAGAGAACCATCGAAGTTAAATAAAGAACCACAAAGAGGGGGTGTGGGTTTCCAAAGATGTACGTTAAGATAAGACCTGATAAGTATAATTGAACCGACATCTTGATACTTGCGGTAAATAAGAGACGTGTCTGACTTATATTTGCCCGTTTCATGATAAATAATACAATCAACAGTAACAGATATATTAAACTGAATTGAACAATGCTTAATTCAATGATTCCGCTATTCATGAGAATTATCCTCCTTCAAATTTGAAATGATGACTAAATTATCGGCGTATTTCTCACTTAACGCTGAATTGTGACTCACAATAATGAGGTCAAGGTGGTTTTGAATGCAGTACGTTTTTATGTTCTTTAACAAAGTGTCCGCAGTCACATCATCAAGAGCGGAAGTGGGTTCATCAAACATGATTGCCTTTCGCGCTAAAGATAAACAAAGAGCGATGTAAATTCTCTGACGTTCACCGCCAGACATAGAAATTACAGAATCATCAAGGTGTGCACTAGAGCACGATAGTTCTAGAAAGTTTTTGATTTGAGAATCTGTTAGGAGAGATTCCTCTCTTAAATTGTAGAAAGAATGAAAATTATCACGTACGCTTTGGTCGTATAAAAAAACAGATTGATCGCATAAAATATAGTCTCTACGCAACTCAATGCGATTATAATCCTCGATTTTCACGCCATCCAATGAAATGATTCCATCCTTGGGATCAACGGTTCCGTTGATGAGTTTTAGGAGTGTTGATTTACCAGAACCTGATGGCCCTGTTATAAATGTTGTTTCGCCTTCAACAATTCTAATTGTTGGGTAATGCAGTATATCTTTAAAATTAATGTTTGTTAGTTCAATCATAAAATGCCTCCGTAGAATTATCATAGCTTAAATAGAGGGAAATTAAAGTAAAACAGCACATTAATTTATTTTTGTTTACATTGGGCTCATAAAACTATAAGATTAAACGGTTGGTGTTCTGATTATGAACACAAAATGTATAAAAGAATTTAAGGAGTAATTATATGGAATTTAAAGATTTAGGTATCAATGAGAAAATTTTACAAGCGTTAACGGAACAAGGTTATGAAAAACCTACACCGATTCAGGAACAAGCAATTCCAACTTTATTAAAACATAACGATTTAATTGGACTCGCTCAAACAGGTACAGGAAAGACTGCTGCTTTTGCGGTACCAACGTTACAAAATTTAAAAGAGAAAGCATTTGATCGTAATGGAAAACGTAAAATACGTGCACTTGTACTCACGCCCACTCGTGAACTTGCCATTCAAATTCAAGAAAATTTTGAAATGTATGGTAAGTATATGGATTTACGTTCAACAGTAGTTTTTGGTGGTGTTGCGCAACGCTACCAAGTTAAAGCACTTCGTAACGGTGTTGACACATTGATTGCGACTCCCGGTCGTCTTGAGGATTTGATGAGTCAAGGTTATATTGACTTATCGCAGATTGAGATTTTTATTCTCGATGAAGCGGATCGCATGTTGGATATGGGATTTATTAATGATGTGAAACGCATTATTAAAAAACTTCCTAAAAAGAAGCAAACACTTCTTTTCTCTGCAACAATGCCATCAGAAATTTCAAGTATTGCGGAGATGCTTTTAAATAATCCTACTACAGTCGCAGTTACACCTGTATCTTCTACAGTTGAAACAGTAGAGCAAAGTGTTTATTATGTAGATCAACGTAATAAGACTCAACTTCTGATTGATGTTTTAGAGAACAAGTCTTTTGATTCTGTTCTTGTCTTTACACGTACAAAACGTGGTGCAGACCGTGTGGCACGTGATTTATGCCGTAGTAACATCAATGCAGTCGCAATCCATGGCGATAAGTCACAAGGGGCACGTCAACGTGCTCTGAGTGGATTTAAAGATGGTACGATTAATGTAATGGTCGCAACAGATATTGCGGCGCGTGGTATTGATATTAATGAATTAAAATATGTTGTGAATTATGAATTGCCAGAAGTTCCTGAAACATATGTGCATCGAATTGGTCGAACAGGTCGTGCAGGTTTTAGTGGCGCAGCGATTTCATTCTGTAATTTTGAAGAGATTCCATTACTTAAAGATATTGAACATGTGATTCAGATGCGTGTTCCTGTAATTAAGTCACATAACTATCCTTTACTTGATAAAACAATCAAGGATGGGAAAATCAGTAAAAAGAAAAAAGCTAAGTTAGAACGTATTAAAGCAGAAGAATCCAAAACTAAGAAAAAACCGATGAAACAAAAAGATTCCAAATCAAAAGGAAAACCTAAGAAAAAAGAAAAAGAACTCAATGGCCCTTATGATTGGAGTAATCATGCTTCGAAGAAAGCAAAGAAACAATCTCAAAACGGCAAGAAGCCAAGTGGAAGTCGTACACGAACAAAAAATCAAGAACAAAAAACAACAAATCGTCGTAAAAAGTCAGCATAAAGAATGCTTAATTAGGATGATAGATCGATTAAATTGTCCCAAAACGTGAGTGTGAGGGTGCTTATACACTAGGTTTTTACCGTTTAAGCAATATATTAGCAATATATCGAAAAAATCCTAATTATATACTTGATTTTGATTGATGAAGTGTTATAATTAATTTGCTTGCATCAGAAGGGAGGTTAGTCATGTCGAGAATTGTAGTAAAAGAGAACGAAGGTTTGGATGACGCATTACGCAGATTCAAACGTCAAGTATCTCGTAATGGTACCCTTGCTGAGGCTCGCAAAAGAGAGTTTTATGTAAAACCTGGCGTACGACGCAAATTGAAGTCGGAAGCTGCTCAAAAAGCACGCCGTAAAAAACGTAGATAACAAATCAGAAGCGCAAAGCGCTTCTTTTTTATTGCATGTTTTTAAATTTGCGATATGATTAATACATAAGGAGGACTACTCTTGGTAACTCAAACAGTTAATTTAAATGAACTTGAAATCTCACTCCAACAACTCGTCGGTATTGAGAATAAAAATATTCGTCACATTGAAAAAAATTATGAAGTAAATATTCATGGACGGGACGCTTATCTTTCCATTGATGGATCTGAAGTGAACGTAAATAACACCGTCACATTTATTCGCCTTGCAGCCTCAGTTATTAAACGCTATGAGCGTTTGGATGTTCAAGAATTTGAGTATTTGTTTGATGTTGTGCGTTTAAATCAAACAGATCGTTTTATTGAAATGATGGATGAAGTTTTAACGCGGTCTTTTACCGGTAAGCCAATTAGACCTAAAACTTTAGGTCAAAAGGTATTCATCGACGCATTTAAACAAAGTGATTTGACTTTTGCGATTGGACCAGCAGGAACGGGTAAGACATTTTTAGCGGTTTGCTATGCAGTAGAACTTTTAAGAAAAGGTGAAATTCAGAAGATTATCTTAACGCGTCCTGCTGTTGAAGCGGGTGAGAACTTAGGTTTTTTACCTGGTGATCTGAAAGAAAAAATTGATCCTTACTTAAGACCGCTCTATGACGCATTAGATGATATGCTCTCTCCAGAACGTGTTCAACGTTATATGGATAAAGGTGTTATTGAAATTGCGCCCTTAGCGTATATGCGTGGCCGCACCTTAGATGATGCAATGATTATTCTTGATGAAGCACAAAATACGACAAAAGCACAAATGATGATGTTTTTATCAAGACTTGGTCGCAATTCGAAAATGATCGTGACCGGAGATGTTGACCAGATTGATCTTCCGCGTCATCAAGCTTCAGGGCTTCGTGTTGCGCAAGATTATTTATCAGATGTTCCCGAAATTCGCTTTGTTAATTTATCACACAGTGATGTGGTTCGCCATCCATTGGTGATTAAAATTCTTAAGAAGTTTGCGGAAGGAGATCGTCGTGAGCAAGAAAATACTAATTATCGAAGATGAGGAAGGCATACGTCGCCTGTTGCGCTATGATTTAAAGCAGATGGGTTTTGATGTCTATTCTGCTAAAGATGGTCGTGAAGGTCTTGAGATGGCTTTGCAGGGACAGTATGATGTCATAATTGTTGATTGGATGCTTCCTTACCATGATGGCATTGAACTTGTTGCAAAATTTCGTGACCGTGGATTAAAAGCCATTTTAATCATGCTGACTGCAAAAGATGAGGAAGCAGATATTCTCGAAGCGTTTGATGCGGGTGTAGATGATTACTTGTCAAAACCATTTTCACCACGAGAACTTTCAGCGCGTATTACAGCACACCTACGCAGAGTTGATATGAATCATGAACTTAGAAGAATTGAAGTGGGTGATATTGTCATTAATTTGGATCAACATACAGTAGTGGTCGGTTCAAATCCTGTTGAACTTACCAAAAAAGAATTTGACCTGTTAATCTACCTATTACAGAATGAAAATATAGTATTAACACGTGATCAAATATTGTCTGAAATATGGCACTTTGATTACGATGGAGATACGAGAATTGTTGATGTTCATATATTTAAATTAAGAACAAAATTAGAAGATTCAAATGTTAAGATTAATTCGCTGAGAGGAGTTGGTTATGTTGCGAAAAGAGAATAAAATACAATTATTAATTCTCGTACTTCTTTCTGTGATTGCTCTATGGAGTCGTACAGTTGTATCAATACTTTTTTTAAGTTTAGGGATGGCTCTGCTATTTATCCTGGATACCTTAAACACTAAAAACAAAGTTGAAACAATTAAAGAAGATGTTGAAATGGTAAAAAAAGAGGCTACGGTACAAGCAGACTATGCTTATGATCGTACGGTACAATTAATCAATGCAATTCCATCACCGTTGGTTTATATTGATCAAAGAGGTGATTTTGAGGTAAGTAATCAATATTTTGATCAACTCATTCATGTAGACGCAAAAAGTGTGTACGATGTAAAGATTGATTCGCCGATACGCCAAACCTTATTGGATGCATTTCTAAATGAAAAGCAGTTTGTTCGTCAAGTAAGTTATCAAGATGTCGAGTTTCAAGTTCTATCAATTCCTTTTCTCACTGAAAAGCGCCGTTATAACGGATGTATGTTGATTTTTCAAGATGTTACACGCATTTTAGAGGGTGAAAAGATGCAGAAACGATTTATTGCGGATGCATCCCATGAACTGCGGACTCCGATCGCTTCGATCAAAGGAATGGTTGAAATTTTAAACCGACCTGAGTTTGATGATACGGAAACATTAGAAGCGTTTTTAAAACAAATTGAGAAAGAAAATAACAGACTTGATCATATCGTTGAAGATTTATTGCTTCAATCACGACTTAAGTCAAATACCGTATATTTAGAGAAAACAGTTTTTAATTTAAAACAGTTCTTTGATGGTTTGATCTATGAACGAAGACAAGAATTGCATCAAGCAAATATTAAAGTCGTTTTAAATTGTCCTTCAAATATTACAGTTTATGCTGATCAATTTCGTCTTTCACAAGTTTTCTTAAATCTTTTCAATAATGCCATTAATTATGCCGAAAACGGACGTATTAAAATTCAGTGTGATACTGATGAAGAATATGTTCACATTGATTTTATGGATAATGGCAAAGGTATGGAACCGGATTTAATTCCGCATATCTTTGAACGATTCTATCGTGGTGAAAAAGATCGCAGTCGTGAAAATGGTGGTAGTGGTCTTGGTCTTGCAATCTCGAAATCGATTGTGGAGGCACATGGTGGAACGATTAATGTCACAAGTAAGATTGATAAAGGTACAACCTTTACAATAAAGTTAACACAGAATTAACCTTTAATTGATTTTCTTTTAATGATACCTCGCTATACTTTCAATAACAGTTGGAAAGGGTGTGTGTATCATTATGAGGAAATCTTTTATTTTGCTTTTCCTGTTCGCGATCATGCTCAGTGGATGTCGGGCACAAGGCAGTGAGGATCAAATTAAGGTTTATACACGAGATGGTTCATCTGGAACTCGAGAAGCGTTTGAATCCATTGCGGGAATAAAATCAATTACTCACAATAGCGCAGAGACTACGGGTAATGGGGATATGGCAACGCAAGTGGGGCAAGCTCACAATGCAATTGGATATGTATCACTAGCCACAGATTTTAAAGGCAATGGTATTAAACCGTTACAATATTTGGGTGTCTTACCATCCATAGATTCGGTTAATCAAGGTTCGTACCAATTAGCGCGTCCATTCAGTTTTGTAACACGACGTGAGGGAGACTATGAATCGGATGAGAAACAAGCATTAGTGCTTGCATTTCTAGATTACTTAAATAATTCGATAGAGGGTAAGGAAATTGTATTAGCGGCTGGTGGAATCGTGGATGTGTCCAAAGGTGTGTTATGGGAGGATTTGAAACAAAATCACCCGATTGTATTAAGAGATAACACAGACCTCGTACTTAAAACAGGAGGTTCTACATCTGTAGAACCAACAATTAAACCTGCCGTAGAATCCTTTATTCCGATGGCAGGTAATTTTAAATATGAACCAAATCATACGGGTTCTGGAGATGGTTATAAGCGAACTTTAGGGAGTGAAAAGAGCGGTGCAAATCATATTGATATTGGATTTTCATCACGAAAATTTAAAAAAGAAGAGCCGGTAAGTGAGGGCATGACCTCTGGAGTTTATTGTATGGATGCAGTGGTTGTGGTCGTCAATGAGACAAACACTTTGGATGATATATCACCCGAACAACTTCAACAAATTTTTAGCGGAGAACTCTCGCAATGGAAGGATCTTGTATGAGTTACAAATCAAATCGTTTCAGCACTGAAGGATATCAACGACGCAAAAAAACAGTGGATGTTTGGGTTCAAAGTTTATTAAAACTTACAGGAATCCTTGCAGCGTCCATGGTTATCATTATTTTCATATTTATTTTTAAACGGGGGATTGCTGTTTTTCTTCCATCTTATGGTCCAAATCAAATTTCATTGATTGATTTTCTGACAGGTTTTGTTTGGGAAGCTGATAAACATGTTTACGGTGTCCTGTTTATCATTATCAATACCGTAATTACAGCTTTTTTGGCAATGTTGATCGCATTCCCAATTTCTGTATTGACGGCATTATTTATTTCAAAGATTGCGCCCCAAAAATTATCAAAGCTGCTTACGACGGTTATTGAGATGCTTGCGGCAGTACCTTCTGTTGTGTACGGTGTATTTGCTTCCGGTGTCATCGTGCCTTTTGTCGATCAATTTGCAACCGTGCTTGGATTCTCGACGTTTGGTGGGCGCTCAATGTTAGCTGTTGTTATATTACTTGCGATTATGGTGTTACCGACCATGACATCACTTTCAATTGTTTCTATGAATGCAGTTGATAAGAATTTAGAACTTGGATCACTTGCATTGGGGGCTTCTCCCACTCAAACAAATTTTAAAGTTGTTTTAACATCAGCGAAGTCAGGAATTACAACAGGACTTATTCTTGGCTTAGCGCGTGCTTTTGGTGAGGCTACCGCCGTTTCAATGGTTGCGGGTAATAAACCAACAGGTCCAACTTGGAATCCGTTTGATATTACCCGAACCTTAACTTCCACAATGCTTTCAGGGATGAAAGAAACTTCTGGTGTTGATTACGATGTACGTTTTAGTGTGGGTATTGTATTAATGATCATAATTCTTATCTCTAATTTAATGATTCATGCATTTAAACGGAAAGTGGGGAATGAAGGAAAATGACACGTAGACGTAGCATTCACGATTTTTTACTAAATGGAATTACGTATGTGGCAGCACTGCTCTCTGTTTTGGTCCTTCTGGGTATTTTTAGTTTTGTAATCGTTCGAGGAAAGGATACGCTGAGTTGGGATATGTTGAGATCGAATTATTGGTCTGAAAATTATCTACTTGGTTTCTCGAAAACGGAATCTGAAATGTTTGCGAATCCAGGGAATTTAAATTCAGGTGATGTATTTAATGAATCGTATGGAATTGCTGTGCGCGATGATAAGAACCATGAAGGTAAGCAAACTGTTATCGTAACTTACATTGATGAAAAAAGTCCGTTCAACTCAACATATAATCTAACTGCAGGTTCTCAATTTGAAAAGCAGCAAGTTATGCATCGTGGCGATGCGATTGAGCGGATTACGATGCATGATTCGCAAGGGAATCGTATGATTTCTGGACATGTAGCTGGTGATGATGCGCACGCTTTAAGTTTGAAACTTGATCAAGCGCAACGATTAGAGTCTATATATTTTAAAACGCAAAGCGGCGGTATTTGGGGGTCAATTCTTGCGACATTACTGTTGATTGCAACCTCACTCTTATTTGCATTGCCACTTGGAATCGGGGCAGCATTGTATTTAACAGAAATTGCACCAGATACAGCGATGACACGAATGCTTGAAAGCAGTATTGAAATGCTCGCAGGTGTTCCAAGTATCATATTTGGACTTCTTGGGATTGCGGTGCTCTTCCCAATTACTGCATTCTTTAATGTTTCGGGTTTGAGTATTCTGTTAGGTGGTATGACAATGGCAATCATCTTGTTACCAGTAATCATTCGTTCAGTAAAAGAATCGTTGTTGGTTGTACCTGATAGCTTACGTTCTGCCTCGCTATCTTTAGGTGGAACACAAACCCAAACTATTTTTAAAGTGGTACTTCCAAGTGCATTACCAGGAATTTTATCTGCTGTATTACTTTCAGTAAGTAGAATTATTGGGGAATCTGCGGCTCTTATTTATACGATGGGAACCTTTGTGAACGATGTGCCGGGATTAACTCAAGGTGGAACGTCTTTAGCTGTTCATATATGGTCAGTGATGAGTCAAGAACAGCCTAATTTCGAGTTGGCAAGTGCAATTTCAATTGTAATCTTAGCATTAGTTTTAATTTTAAATTTAACCGTCAAATACATTTCTAAGCAACTTCAAAAAAGGATGGGATATTAATTATGAATAGTTTCCAAGTCAAAAATCTAAATCTTTTCTATGGCGAGCACCAAGCACTTAAAGACGTTTCTATAGACATAAAGAAGCAAAAAGTTACTGCTTTTATTGGGCCTTCTGGCTGTGGTAAATCAACATTTCTACGATGTTTTAATCGTATGAATGATCTGGTAGAAAATTGTCGCATTGAGGGGAGCGTTCTTTTTGAGGATGAAAACATCTACGGACGTGATGTGGATGTTGTTGATTTAAGAACACGTGTTGGTATGGTGTTTCAACATCCCAATCCATTTCCAATGAGTATTTATGATAATGTTGCTTATGGATTACGCTGTCAAGGAATAAAGGATAAGCAAGTTTTAGATGAGGCCGTAAAAAATGCATTAATTAAAGCAGCGTTGTATGATGAAGTTTCAGATCGCCTGGGTTCATCAGCACTTCGTTTGTCCGGAGGACAACAACAACGTTTGTGTATTGCACGCGCGATTGCATTAAAACCTGAGGTTATCTTAATGGATGAACCGACTTCGGCCCTCGATCCAATTGCCACAGCGAAGATTGAAGAATTAATTTTAGACTTGAAAAAAGATTACACCATTATTATTGTCACGCATTCAATGCAACAGGCGGGGCGTATTAGTGATATGACTGCTTTTTTCCTGATGGGTGATATTGTTGAATATGAGACGACCCGAAAACTATTTCATACCCCTAAAGATAAACGTACTGAAGACTATATTACAGGCCGATTCGGCTAGGAGGAACTATGCGACTAGAAGATAAAATGTTAGTATTTGAAACGGATTTGTTGACGATGGCAGATCGCGTTCGCAAGCAAATGGCGATGGCAATTCAAGCGATTGTAACGGAAGATAAGACACTTGCTCTAAATGTTATTGAAAAAGATGATTATATTAACGATTCTGACGAAAGCATTAATGATCAAGCGATTGAAATTCTATCTCTAATGCAACCAGTTGCTAAAGATTTAAGGATGGTTGTGGGTGGTATCAAGGTATCTGCGGATTTGGAGCGTATTGGTGATTATGCTAAGAACATGGGTCGATATGTGATTAAAAGTAAAGAGTCGCAACCTGAATATCAATGCGATGTTGAGTTATTGGGCGCCAAGTTTCTTGAAAATTTTGATGCCGTGGTGTCACTTCTCAAAAACCCAAGTGTGAAAGATGCTTACGATGTGGCCGAGATGGATGAATCTTTGGATGAGTTATTTCAAGGGATTATGGCACGTTATGCATCTGAACCTTTGGAAACAGATCGTATCCCCACCCAAACAATCGGAATCTTGCGTAATATTGAACGCGCTGGGGACCATGCAACCAATATTTGTGAGCATGTTATCTATATTGTTAAAGGACGTCATATAGATTTTGGTTAATATGTGATAAAAGGCTTAGATTTAAGCCTTTTTTTTGTGATATAATTAATGAGGAAGTGATAAAATGGAAATAAATTATATTAATCAATCAAATGATGACTCTTGGGATGCTTTTGAAACATACCTCAGTCCAATATTGGAAGAGACTTTAAATAAAACTGGTTTTAAAAATCCGGTTGAAGTTAATGTTGTTTTGGTAGATGACCCAAGCATTCATAACTTTAATAAGGAATTCCGCGATATTGATCGTCCTACAGATGTTTTAAGCTTTGAGGATGGTTCAATGGAAGGGGAAGTTTTTATGATGGGGGATATTATTATCAGTGTTGATGCGATTCGCCGACAAGCAGAAGAATACGGACACTCAATTAAACGTGAGTTTTGTTTTCTTGTAGCGCATGGATACCTCCACTTACTTGGGTATGATCATCATACACCTGAAGAAGAAGTCGTAATGTTTGGACTCCAGAAAGAGATATTACATGATATCGCTCGCAAAGATTCTTAAGCGCACCCGAAAAAAGTTTAAGTCGGCATTTCAGGGTGTAAAGACCGGAGTGTTATATGATCACAGCATTCTTATTCAACTTATTCTTGGGTTGATTGCTGTTGTCTTTTTTGCTTTTATTGGGATCACCCCTGTTGAATGGATGTTTGTAATCAGTGCGGTGTTTATGGTTCTGGTTACTGAGTTTTTAAATTCAGCAGTTGAGGATATTTGTGATTTGCTAATTAAAAATTATAATTTGCACGTAAAGGAAATAAAAGATATTGCTGCTGGTGCGGTGTTGTTAGCGGCTCTATATGCAATCATTATAGGAGTTATCGTACTCACAAGGAGATTTATATGAAAGACGAACTCATTACAAAAGCTTTTGAAGCAATGGGCAATGCCTATGCACCTTACTCTAACTATCATGTTGGTGCGTGTCTCCTGACACGTGATGGAAAGACATTTGTAGGTGCAAATATCGAAAATGCATCGTATGGTGCAACGAATTGTGGTGAACGAAGTGCTGTGTTCTCAGCCTATTCTCATGGATATCGTCAAGAAGATATTATGGGTATTGCAATCGTTACAGACGGGAATCTCTTAGCAGGTCCTTGTGGTATTTGTCGTCAAGTGCTTTCGGAATTACTTGAACCGACAACCCCTATATATTTATCAAACGGTAAGGAATCAATGACAACTAACATTGAGGAACTGATGCCGTTAATGTTTGGAAAGAAGGACTTAAATGACATTTAAATCAGGATTTATTTCAATTGTTGGGCGTCCCAATGCAGGGAAATCAACACTCATTAATCAAATCGTTAAACAAAAAATTGCGATTGTAACAGAAAAAGCACAAACAACGCGCGATGCTATCATCGGTGTTAAAACAGAAGAAGATTATCAATTAATTTTTATTGATACTCCTGGGATTCATAAACCGAAACATCAATTGGGAGAGCGAATGAACCGTACCGCATATGCTCATTTTAAAGGTGTGGACTTGGTTTACTACATCATTGATGGTGCAGAGCCGTTTGGAACGGGTGATGAATTTGTAATTGAACGTTTAAGCAAGCTTAAAATACCTGTGTTTTTGATTATTAACAAAGTTGATAAAATGAGTGAACAGGCATTGCTTGAGCGTATTGCTGCTTCAACCGATTTTCAATTTGCGGAAATTGTACCTATTTCGGCCCTTGAAAATAACAATGTAGATCGCTTGCTTGACGTAACCTTAAGTTATATGGAAGAGGGTGTAATGTATTACCCTAAAGATCAAGTCAGTGCATATCCAGAGCAATTTATTATGGCGGAAATTGTTCGAGAAAAAATTCTTGAACTTACTGAAGAGGAAATTCCACATAGTGTCGCTGTCGCTATTGAACGCATTGTGAAAAAGAAAAATGCAACAATTATCAGTGCTGTTATTCTCGTAGATCGTCCTTCGCAAAAAGGGATCATTATCGGTAAACAAGGCAGTATGATTAAGCAAATTGGTGAACGTGCCCGTGGTGAGTTGGAAACAGTACTAGGTGAAAAAGTCTTCTTAGAAACATATGTTCGTGTTGAAAAGAACTGGCGTAATCGTGCTCGTATGTTGAATCAACTCGGATATATCGAAACTGAATATGAACAATAAGGATGTTGGATTCATTGTATCGATTGTTCCATTTCGAGAACATGATGCGATGGTCCATTTTCTTGGTTATGAGTATGGGTTGATCCGGATGATTTTGCCGGGCTATTACCGTGCAAAATCAAAACAAGGACGACTGGGACTCGAATTTTCTAAAGTTCAATATCGATTTAATTTTCAAGAACATAAATTAAATCGAATTATAGGTGGTGAATCAATCAATGCATATTTACAAGTGCGGCAGAATCTTGATTGGTTGATGTATATGTCATTGGTCTCTGAATTAACAGTGCGATGTTTTGATTTCGATTCACATCACTTATTTTATCAATGGTTCGAGAATTGTATTGAGTCCAACAATTTAGAGGTTCACTGTATAAAGTATTTGGCTTTTATAATTCAAACACAAGGATTCACACCTGATGTTGAAGGATGTGTCATGTGTGGGAGTACAAATGTAAATGCTTTTTCAATTGAACACGGTGGCTATGTCTGCGCAACGCATGCACAACATACAATTAAAACGACTAAATCATTGATGATTGCACTACTTGGTATTTTTTCGAATCGTGATGTCGATGCATATTTGGAAACAATTAATCGATATGATTTACTTAAAATACTCGTGGAATATTTAGAATTTCATGGTGATTATAAATTTAATAGTTGGAAACTCATTTCTGATGTATAATAGAGGGAAAGTAATTGGAAGGTGAAAGAATGAAAAAATATGAATTTGAGACGATAGTAAACCATGTAAGAACAAGTGGTTTTGTCTTTCAAGGTAGTGAGATTTATGGTGGTTTAGCGAATACTTGGGATTTTGGTCCTTTAGGAATCGAACTTAAACAAAATGTTAAGAAATTATGGTGGGAATCATTTGTTTCTCGTAATCCATATAACGTTGGGATTCAATCCGCAATTTTAATGAATCCATCTGTGTGGCAGGCAAGTGGTCACTTAGATACTTTTAATGATCCTTTGATGGATTGTCGAAAATGTAATACTCGACACCGCGCGGATAAACTTATCGAAGAATTTTCTGAGACAGAAATTAATGCGGGTGTGATGAGTAATGAGGATATGGAACTGTATATTCAAGAGCATCAAATTCCATGTCCTAATTGTGGTGGTCATGATTTTACAAATATTCGTCAATTTAACTTAATGTTTAAAACATTTCAAGGTGTAACAGAAGATACTTCAAATGCGATATATCTTCGCCCAGAAACGGCACAAGGAATGTTTGTTAATTATCGAAATGTTCAACGTTCGATGCGTAAGAAATTACCGTTTGGAATTGCTCAAATTGGTAAATCATTTAGAAATGAGATTACACCAGGTCAATTCATTTTTAGAACACGTGAATTTGAACAAATGGAACTTGAGTTCTTTGTAAAACCAGGAGAAGACCTTGAATGGTATGAGTACTGGAAAAAATTCGCAATGGATTGGTTAATTGGATTAGGAATTAAGCCTGAGAATTTACGACTTAGAGAGCATGATGAAGATGAATTATCTCATTACTCAAAAGGTACAAGTGATATCGAGTACCGTTTCCCATGGGGATTTGATGAGTTATGGGGTATTGCAGATCGTACAGATTATGACCTTAAACAACATCAAGAGCACTCTAAAGTAAGTATGGAATATTTAGATCCGGAAACAAACGAAAAGTATATACCTTACTGTGTAGAGCCTTCTTTAGGGGTTGAACGATTGATGCTTGCATTGATTTGTGAAGCTTATGATGAAGAGGAACTTGAAAATGATACACGTGTTGTAATGCATTTTTCTCCAAAACTTGCGCCAACACAAGTTTGTGTTTTACCGCTTTCAAAAAAATTGAGCGAACCAGCGCGTGAGATTATGCACAAATTAATGGGTTCTTTTGCTTGTGATTTTGATGAAACTGCAAGTATTGGTAAACGTTACCGTCGTCAAGACGCAATTGGAACACCATTCTGTATTACATTTGATTTTGATTCTTTAGAAGATGAAAAAGTTACTTTACGTTACCGTGATTCAATGGAACAAGTTCGTGTAAGTGTAGACGAAGCGATTGCATTGATGAATGCAGAAATTAATAAATAAGAATAATGGGTGAGTGATATGAAGCGAATGCCAGAAGAACTGATCAATGACATTCGTTCGAAAACGGATATCGTTGATACCATTTCTCGATACATGACACTATCAAAAAAGGGCAAAAATTACTGGGGGGTTTGCCCTTTTCATGATGATAACAATCCGTCAATGTCTGTTTCACCAGATCGACAAATCTATAAATGTTTTGTTTGTGGAGCGGGAGGGAATGTTTTTTCTTTTGTTAAGGATTTTGAAAAAATTGGATTTATTGATGCAGTAGTGAAAACAGCATCTTTTATTGATATTGATGTCACAGAATACGAACCGCAAAATACTGTTCCGGTAGATGAAGAAAAATTAAAGTTGTTTCAAGCACTCGATGAAACTCAAAAATTTACTGAATTTCAGCTTTATACAAAAACAGGTAAAGATGCGTTAAGTAAGCTTGAAGCGCGTGGATACAGCATGGAATTGATTAAGAAGTTCGGTATTGGTGTTGCATTTGGCGACAATCAATTATCAAAATACTTAATTGCAAAAGGCTTTAATGAAAAAGAACTCGTGGATGCGGATTTAGTACGCGTAACAGATCGTGGTATTGAAGATGTGTTTTATCAGCGAATTATGTTCCCAATCTATGACCGTCATGGTCGTGTGATTGCTTTTAGTGCACGAGCTTTGAGCGATGAGAACAAAGTCAAATATATCAATACGTCAGAGACACGATTGTATACTAAGGGTTTAACGATTTATAACTTACACAATGCAAAGGAAGCGGCAAGAAAGCATGATTTTATTCTTGTAGCCGAAGGTGTAACGGATACAATTGCCTTTACAAAATCAGGCTATGATAATACCGTTTCACTATTGGGTGTCGCATGTACAAATGAACAAATTCAAATGTTGAAGCAATGCAGTTCGAATGTTGTTTTAGCGTTTGATGGTGATCGTGCAGGACTTGAAGCAACATACCAAGTAGGAATGAAATTGCGTAAAGCACATTGCTCAGTAACAGTATGGTATAATGATACGGGATTAGATCCAGATGAGTGTATACGTGAATATGGCATTGAACGTGTACAGAAAGGTGTCGATGATCGTATAAATTGGCTTGATTTTTTAATGAGTTATGGAATTGGTAATTATGGTTTAGATTCATTTGATAATCGTAAGCGCGTAGTTCAATTTATGATTGACCATTTAAAAAATGAAGACGAATTAGAACAAAGCTACTATCTCAAAAAACTTTCAGATAAGACAAATTTTGAATACAGCGTATTATCACAACAATTAAACGCGCGCAGCGTAATGATTGAACGCGATACACCGTTGATTTCAAATAATGTTTCAAATACCATGGAATTTAATGTTAATATCCCCGAAAGAGCGATTTTGAGACAAATGCTGATTTCTAAAGAAGCAGCGTATTTATATCGTGATCAATTAGGATTTTTAGTGTCAGATCTAGCAACCGATTTTGCACTCATTATCTTAGATTGTTATCGAAATCAAGAAGTTATCGAAATTGCAGATATACTATCACTAAATATATCTGAAAAAATGAAAAAATTTGCTATCGATATTGAATCAAGCGACTTATTAGATGGCTATAATCGAGCAAGTATGGAGCAAAATATTAATTTGATTCGAAATCATCTTGTCGTCATGGGAATCCATGATATGAAGGGTCGGGTGCTTCAACAAGATAAGATTGATGATCAAGCGGCACTACTCGAAGAAGCAATAAAACAATTACGAAATAAAAATAAGAGAGAAGGAGAACATTGATGGCAGCTAAAAAATTAAAAACATTAGAAGAAGTTAAAGAGAGTTTTCTAAAACAATATGAGAAAAAGCGTGTTCTATTAAATGATGATGTAGAGAAGGCAATCGATCACCTTAATTTGAATGACGATGATTCAGAAGAGCTTTTTGAATGGTTCACGGAAAAAGGAATCATTTTAAGTGATGATGAAGATGATATTGATGAGGAGGTAATGCTCGAAGCTGGAGAACCAGATGTCGATGATGATTTTATTAGTGATGAAGCAGAAGAGGATGAGATTTTTGATGACTCACTAAATAAAGTTGACCTTAGCTCATATGAAAATGAATTAACCAGTGCAAATATGGTACGTATTAACGATCCCGTTAAGATGTATCTTAAGGAAATTGGTCGTGTTAATCTTTTAGATGCTAAAGATGAGCCTGAAATTGCACGCCGTCTCCAAGAAGGGGAACAAGCAAAAGAATTTATTATCAACAAGTATAAAGAAATTGTTGATCCTGCGATTACAGATGAAGAACTTGCAGAACGATTAACAGAAAACCAAATTGGTTACTTTTTTGATGATTTCGAAGCGTACCTCACCGAAAATGGTGATGAAGAAAACTTAGCGTTCCTGACAAACTGGGTTGCGACATATTATGATGGTTTAGAAGCACGTCGCATTCTTATTTCAGCAAACCTTCGTCTTGTAGTTTCAATCGCTAAAAAATATGTTGGTCGTGGAATGCTATTCTTGGACTTAATTCAAGAAGGAAACATGGGTCTTGTTAAAGCCGTTGAAAAATTTGACTATACAAAAGGATTTAAGTTCTCGACATATGCTACATGGTGGATTCGTCAAGCGATTACACGCGCAATTGCTGACCAAGCACGTACAATTCGAATTCCAGTTCATATGGTGGAAACAATTAATAAATTGACACGAATCCAAAGATCACTTGTTCAAACATTAGGACGTGAACCAACTGCTGAAGAAATTGCGGCAGAGATGGAAAACATTACACCTGAAAAAGTTCGTGAAATTCAAAAAATTGCTTTAGATCCTGTTTCTTTGGAAACACCTATTGGTGAAGAAGATGATTCACATCTTGGAGATTTTATTGAAGATAAAGACGCATTATCACCTGATGAGTATGCTAATAATCAACTTCTAAAAGAAGAAATTAAGATGGTACTTGAAGGTTTAACAGAACGGGAAGAAAAGGTCTTACGATTGAGATTTGGTTTAGAGGACGGCCGTACACGTACCTTGGAAGAGGTTGGAAAAGAGTTTAACGTTACTCGTGAACGTATTCGTCAAATCGAAGCAAAAGCACTTCGCAAGTTGAAACATCCAACTCGATCAAAACGATTAAGAGACTTTGTAGACAAACGATAATATGAAGCTTTCGAATCGACTTACAGAGATTTTTAATTTGATTCCTGACAAAGCACGGGTTGCTGATGTAGGAACAGACCATGGATTACTCCTGATTAAAGCAATTCAAGAGCATAAGGCGATTAGGGGTTATGGTCTTGATATTGCTGAAAAACCATTACAACAAGCACGTGAGAACGTTGAGCGTTTTGGTTTTCATGATAAAATTGAACTCCACCTTGGTAATGGGCTTGAAGGATTTAAAGGCGATGCAGATTGCTTTGTAATTGCAGGCATGGGTGCAGAAACAATATGGTCTATAATTTCTAATTATAAATTTAAGGTGAATGATACAATAATCATTCAATCAAATACAAAAAATGCTTGGCTTCGACAAACAGTAGCCATAAACGGATTTGACATTGTTGATGAGCGTTTTCTTTTAGAACGTGAGATTCCTGTTTTTATTATGGTAATAAAAATCTCAACATCAACTAATAATGCATTAACACAGGAAGATGTGTTGATTGGTCCTGTGTTAAAACAACATATTACAGAAGATTATTTAATCTATTTAACCAATCGCGCAAATCATCTATATTCAATCAAAAAGCACAATGTTGCTTTTGAAACGGAATATAACACCATAAGAAATATTTTAGAAAAGGAGTGTTAATATGATGAATAATATTAATAAAAAGTTTTTTGAACTGAATAAATTTAGAGAGCTAACATCAGTTCAAGAAAAAGTTCTTAAAGAAATTAAGAACAAGCGTGATTTGATTGTTAAATCGGATACAGGTACGGGGAAAACCCATGCGTTCTTATTCGCAATTTTAGAGCTCATTGATCCTACTGTTGACCAAACTCAAGCCTTAATTCTTGCACCTACACGAGAACTCGCAATGCAAATTCAAAATTTTGCTCGCGAAATTACGACACTAGATGAACGAATTACAACTGAGCTTGCGATTGGTGGTATGGATAACAGTCGTCTTAAGAAAAAAATCGAAAAACAACCAATGATTTTAATTACTACACCAGGAAAATTTCTTGATATATTAAGCTGGAGTGTTTTGAGACTCGATTTTATTAAAGCTCTTGTTATTGATGAAACAGATATGATGCTTGACTACGGATTTATTAATGAAGTTGATACGATTGCATCGAGATTGTCTAATGACACGCTTTTTATGCTTTACAGTGCAACGATTCCAACAGGGCTTCGTGCATTCATTAAAAAATATTTGAAACATCCAATTGAGATTGTTTCGACAGAAGAAAAACTAAAACCGAGAATTGATCACATCTTAATCAATCAACGTCATCGTGATATGAATGAAGCGGTTCTTGACGTTTTATCCGCAATTAATCCTTTACTCGCTGTTGTATTCACTAATACGAAAGTACAAGCGGGCGAAGTAGCACGATATCTTAGAGATTATGGTATCGAGTGTGTTGAACTTCATGGCGATGTGAGTGACCGTGGACGTAAACAAGTTCTGAATCAAATCAATAGTAAACGTGTTCAATATATCGTTGCGACGGATTTAGCGGCTCGTGGTATCGATTTACCTGAAATTAGTCATGTAATTAATGCTGGGTTACCCAATCATGATTTAGATTTTTATACCCACCGTTCGGGTCGTACTGGTAGAAGTGGACGTCAAGGTTATAGTATTAGTATCGTGACTCAAAAAGATCAAGGCGCCGTAACACGCTTAATGAAAAAAGGTTTGCGATTTGAATATAAACGTGTCAAAGACGGTGCACTTGAAGATGTTCGTCCTTGGTTTAATTTAGAAAAACGTACGAAACAACTTGATCCAGAAATTGTACAGGTTCTTCATCGTAAAAATGTTAAGATTAAGCCTGGCTATAAAGTAAAACGAAAACGTGAAATTGAACGATTAACAAACAAGAAAAAACGTAATATGATCCAACAAGAAATTAGAGATCAGAAAAAAGAACGTGCAAAAGCAAAACAACGCGAGCGTGCACTCGATACTGAAAAGTAGTGACTTAACGGGAGGTTTTGATGGGTATTTTTAAGCGACGAAAAAAAACTGACAATTACACGGGAAGTAGTGAACACCTAAAACAAGGATTAGATCTTGATAAGATGATTAATACACGTCTTAAAATCTTTGTTTTAATATTGGTTGCGATTGCTGCGGGTCTTGTCTTTAGATTATATAAGATTCAAATTGTAGGTCAAAGTCATTATGAAGATTTACTTTCTAAATACTCATCGCCACCTGTTCGAATGCCCACTATGCGGGGTGAATTTCTGGATTCAAAGGGTCGAATTATCGTTTCAAATAAAGCAGTAAATTCAATAACATATTATCCTTCTAAGATGCCTAAGGGCATGAAAGAGGAGGAGGTGGCTCTTAAATTTGCAAAGCAATTTGAGATTAAAGATGAATTGAATGAAGATGATCTCAAGGTATTGTGGTTGAGAAAGAACAAACTTGGAGAAAGTCTTTTATCCGAAGAAGACCGAAAAACGATCAAAGAAACAGATATGGATCAAAGTGCTGTTGAGGCATTGAAGAAAAGTAGAATCACAAAAGAAATGACAGATACACTTTCTAAAGATGACCGTCTTGCATTTCAAGTCCAAGTCAAGATGGGGAATATCCAAATGGGACAACCATCAATTATTTTAGAAGAAGCTACCAATGAACAAATTTCTTATTTAGCGGAACATGCAGCTGAGTTTCCAGGTTTCTCGCGTACTACATCTTGGAAACGAGAACCCAATAAAGAAGTTGATCTTATGTCGCTAATTGGTGATTTAGGTGATGTTCCTTATGAAAAACGCGATTACTATGTAGCTGAGGGATATGAACTGAGTGAACAAGTAGGAGCGTACGGTCTGGAATATCAGTATGAAAACTTCTTATCAGGTTATAATAGTGAATATGAACGAACATCGGGAAGTAAATTCAAATTACAGAAGGATGGTCGGAAAGGGAATGACATTCGTTTAACCATTGATATGGATTTACAAAAAGAAATGGAAAAAATTGTCAAGGAACGATTAGATTATCAGAAGAGTATTGGCGAGCGCACAAAAATTAATAATCAGATCCATGTTGTAGCAACAGACCCTCAAACAGGCGACATTCTCGGTATCGTAGCGATGGTTCGTGGCAAAGATGGTAAATATTACAACGATCCACAATTAACGATGCTACAAGGTTATCCTGTCGGTTCGACAATCAAGGGTGCAACGGTCTATATGGGCCTTGATACAGGGGTTATGAAGCCGGGAGAGACTGTGAATGATACACCAATGTACATTGAAGGAACACCGCCACGACATTCATGGCGTAATCTTGGTATTGTAGATGATCAAACTGCATTACAACACTCATCTAATATATACATGTTTAATGTTGCGATACGTCTAGGTGGTTCATCTTACGTTCCAAATGGACCCCTTGTATTTACGGATGCTGAAAAAACATTTGCCCAAATGAGAAACTATTATAGTCAATTTGGTTTAGGTGTTCGTACTCAAGTGGATTACCCACGGGAAGAAATTGGTTATAAAGGTGGTACGACAAATTCGGGGTCATTGCTTGAATTTGCAATTGGACAATTTGATAACTACAATGCTATGCAACTGAGTCAATACATCACGACAGTGGCTAATGGAGGATACCGATTACAACCTCATTTTGTCAAAGAGGCATTGAATCATGATACGCATCGTCCAGTTTACCAAAATAATGTAAATATTTTGAATTCATTAGAAAATAAAGAAATGCTTGAACGTGTTCGATCGGGTATGCGTTTATGTGCTTCTTCAAATATGTGTGGGGATTTAATTGCAACAGTGCCATACAGTGCTGCTGCAAAAACGGGTACCGCACAAGCGTACGATCCAGAGATTGGTTCATACATCAATAATACGTATGTTGCATTTGCTCCTTATGAGCAACCTAAGATTGCGGTTGCGTGCATTGCACCCCTTGCATATACAGAAGATTTGTCGAATCCTGTTACAAATATTTGTACTTCAACGGGAGATCGAATTGTAGATGCGTATATGAATTTAAAATAATATATGCAATTAAAATAATATATGATATAATGAGTTGGCTAATAAATATTGGAGGTAACTATGAGAACTCAAGCGATTTTAGTTTGCACAGAATGTGGCGAAGAAAACTATCACACAAGTAGAAACAAAAAAGTTCAATTAGAACGTATGGAAGTTACAAAATACTGCCCACGTGAGCGCAAACATACATTACATAAGGAAAAAAAATAAGCCTATTTTGGCTTTTTTTTCTAGGTGAAGACAATGAAGATAACATATCAAACATTAGGCTATGCAGCCACAAATACATATTACTTAAGTAGTGGGAATCAAATGTTAATTATTGATCCTTGTTTAGACCCAAATCAAAACACGATTAATCTATTGAAGCCTACACAGGATTACGAAGTCATTGGTGTTCTTTTAACACATGGACATTTTGATCATATTTCAGGTGTAGACGTGATTGCGGAAAGATTTAATTGCCCTGTCTACATGTACCACGAAGAAATTCATTATCTTAAAGACATGTCCTATAATCTCTCCAATCAAACACCAGAGCCTTTTACGATTAAAACGAATCCGATTGCGATTGATCTAGAACCGTTAACAGTAGGACCCTTTGAATGTGATGTTGTTAAGACGGCGGGACATACTAGCGGGTCTATTTCCTATGTCTTTGATGATTTCATTTTTGATGGTGACTTTATCTTTGAACAAAGTATTGGTAGGACAGATTTACCGACCGGAAATATGAATGTAATGAATGCATCCCTTCGAAGTTTTATTGATGATTTTGGAGACGTGGACTATACTCTTTATCCAGGACACGGTTCACCAACTACACTTTTTAAAGAAATTGAGACGAATCCATATTTAAAACCTAAACTTTAGTTTAGGTTTTTTTTATTGATTCACGTAGTTTTAAGTATGGAATATATTGATAAAAAGTTACATGATTTGCTTAAAATGGCCATTGGACTTTCAATTACAGATATACACTTTAATATCACAGAGGTTTATCAGGTAATTCGACTAAGACGTCACAAACAGACAATTAAAATCATACACGATGATTTATCAGTCAATTTATATGAGCATTTAAAATACATATCTCGTTTTGATCTAAGTCAGAATGAAATACCTCAAACTGGTAGCTTTACGATGATCTTCGAACGGAGATACTTTTTTAGATTTGCCTCCATTGAATCATTTGGGCGGAAAAACGGTGTGATACGTATTTTAAACATTGTATTGATCCGCTCACTAAGTGAGTGCATTTCAAATAAGAGAGTTTTAAGAGCTCTTTTAAAATCATTTAGTGCACGTTCGGGATTAATTTTGTTTTCGGGTGTTACAGGCTCAGGTAAATCTACGACAATGTTTAATACGCTTAAAGAGGTTTCATCAGAGGCTATCTACAGTGTTGAAAGTCCGATTGAACATTTCTATAACCATGTAATTCAACTGGAACCCATCGAATCACGACTTACTCAAGAAGATATTTTGAATCAACTGTTAAGGATGGATGCTGATATTATTGTATATGGAGAAGTTCGAACAAAGGGTGATTTAAGATTATGTCTTCGTGCCGTTAATATGGGTCATTTGGTCTGTGCTTCAATTCATGCAAGAAGTTGTTTCCATACATTAGACCGTCTTTATGATCTTGGGGCAACGGATTATGAGATTGAATCGGGACTTATTGCTATTTTGTATCATTATTTAAAACAAGAGAAAGGAGAGGTTGTTTTTAAGCATGAATTTGCTGATCAAGTTCAAATCCGTCATCGACTCAGTCAATCGTTTAAGGATAAAGATTCACCCGATAACCGAGACGGATAATTCTGTATTCAAGCTTTTAAACGGAGGTATTGCCTTTCAAGAAATAAAACAATATTTAAATATTGATGATATATCTTTTGATGCATATCTTAGACGTATTATTCCAAAAAATTTGTATTTACTCTATCCGAAGGTTTCAGGAATTACGCTATTGAAACTTTATAATGAAGTATCTATACGTAGACATAAGCGCCTAAAGGTACTCTATCAATCTGTAGGTTATTGGCTGTTTCTTCATTTTATGGTTTTGGTCATGCTGTTATTTTATAGAAAGTTGCTACTGCCAACAATTGCTTCAGAAATTGAAGTGTTTTCAACCAAACCACTGTTCTCAACGATTTCTAGTTTGTTTTCTTTAGGGCTTGTTTATTTGCATGGTGCTTTTCTTTTGTTTGTTCTTATCATGTCTTTGGTTCTTTTTCACCGTAAAATGCGGATGATCGTTATTGCTGGTTTGAATACATTTTTAAAATGCAATTTAATTGTCTTATGCATTTCCGAACAATTTTGTCTATTCTATAATGTACTCTATCCTGAAACAAAAACAACTCTTTCTACGATTAAATGTTTACGAACTTCACTCTCAAATACGTTAGCAGGTTCAATTGCTTTTGAAATTGAGCGAATGTTAGAGCATGGAAAAGATATTTGTGATGCATTAGCCCATTCATCGCTACACCCTATAATTAGAAGAAATATGCGAGAAGGATTTTTGTTTAATGAATTAGAGAAATCATTAAGTTTGTGTCTGAATCTTTCGGATGTTTTGATTTTATATCAATTAAAAAAAGTTATATGTGTTTATAGGGTATTTGTTTCGATTAACATAATTATGATTGTGGTTGTTTACTATGAATTAGTAATGATACCACTCAAATTGATGGAGGGATTATGAAACAAGGTTTTACGCTTATTGAGATGGTGCTTGTGATGACAATTATTGCAATCATATTTATGTTGACGTTACCCAATATCCAAAAAACCATTACAATGGTTAATCGAAAAGGGTGTGATGCACAGAAGAAAATAGTCGATGCGGCAATTATGCAGTACAAAATTAATTATGATGAACTACCAACAACCATTGATCAGCTCATAAATGCAGGGTATCTCAGAGAAAATCAGTACAAATGTTTTAATGGAGAGGTTATTCAAATTGCAGATGGTCAAGCAGTCTAGTATGAATTTTACGCTGTGTGAGATTCTCTTAGTTGTTTTTATACTCAGCATATCATTGCGAATGTTTCTTTCACTTCGAGTAGAATCGAAAAACGAGCCAGCCTTACTTGAGTATCAATTAAATGCGATGGAGCACTTAGAAACGGTTCCAATTCATGAGAATCATTGGTTTAATGCGAACGGCAATATTAATAAAGCTGGAACCTTCAGAGTTAATAAATATACATGCGTAATACAACTAGGGTTTGGAAGGTATCAGTGTGATTAATTTCTTTACATATATTGAGGTGATGTATTGTTTGTGTCTTTTAAGTTTGATGGTATACCTGCTCTGTATTTTTTATGCATAAAGCCTATTCGTTTGTTGAGTTTTTAATCTGTCTAGCAATTACTCCCTTATTAATGATTGTTTTGAATCAAATCCTCGAACGCAGTTATCAACTTATCTCGGATGCACCGAGGGTCAAACAAAATACCGTTTTTGAACTGCAATTACAGCAGTTATTGATTCGGAGTCGACGTGTTAAATGTGTTGATAATCGCATACTGTTTGAAAAAAACAATCTAAACAACGAAATCAGTTTTAATGGAAAGTATATTATTAAAAAGCCGGGTTATGAAATACTTTTGCACCATGTTACTGATTTTGGTTGTAAAGACAGCAAGGTGACATACGTTTTTGAAACAGAAAAATTTGAATTTTATGGATGGTAGTCTTATAGGTTGTACCCATCTCGTTTTCATTGTTTTATGTTTTAGTATTAGTAAAGCGTCAATGCTGTACGTCAAGCATTACCGAGTCGTAGAATCTATCAAACGTATTCAAGAACGAATTGAATTGGAGCGTCTTGTGATCGACCATTTTTGTTTTGAAGATGAAGATTTTACGTATGAAGATGAATTCTATGAGATTAAGGCACAAAAAAAAGACGAAAAAGTTTATGTTTCGATAAATGGTATTAGGTCATATCGGTTTTCTTATGATATAATTGATGATGGAAGTTTTAACTTAACTAAAATGGAGGATTAATTATGATTCAATCAAATGATTTAAGAGCTGGGATGTCAATTATTTATGAAGACAACCTATACCAAGTGTTGGATACATCACATAATAAGACAGCGCAAAGACAAATGATTATTAAAGCTAAAGTTCGTAACATGCGTTCTGGTTCCGTAACGGAATTAACAATGATCGGTGGGGATAAAGTTGAACAAGCTCATATCGATAAACGCGTTATGCAATATCTTTATGATGCAGGTGAAGAACTTGTTTTTATGGATGGTGAAACTTACGAACAACTTGAAATTGCGAAATCCCGTCTTGAGTGGGAAATGAACTTTATGAAAGAAAATCAAGACATTACAGTCGTTTTCTATGAATCAGAAGTTCTAGGTGTGAATTTACCTGAAAAAATTGCATTAACAGTCACTCAAGCTGAACCAGCTGTTAAGGGTGATACTGCAACAAATGCACAAAAAAATGCTGTTGTGGAAACTGGATTAGAAATTCGTGTGCCACTCTTTATCAGCGAAGGCGAGGTTGTTCTCGTTAATACTACTGATGGTAAATACTCAGGTCGTGCATAAGTCTTAAATAAAATCATAAAAAGCAAATTCACCGTATCGATTGAATTTGCTTTTTTATTTCACAGTACAAATATTGGACATTAGCCTATTGTTTACTTATAATAAACTTGTATACTTCAGGGCAGGGTGTAATTCCCGATCGGCGGTAAACCCCGCGAACCAATTTGGTAGAACTTGTTAAATTCAAGTGGCGACAGTTAAAGTCTGGATGGAAGAAGTTTTTTTCATGTTTGCCTTGAGTATTAATATTTTTTTACAAGGAGGCTAATATGAAAAAATATAATACTCGCACAATGGTTAATATAGCAATGCTTACAACGGTATCCATGATACTGTATATGTTTGAATTTTATGTACTCCCAGGTTCTCCATTACAAGCGGATCTCAGTGATTTGCCAGTTATTGTAGGTGGATATCTATTAGGGGCAGGACCCGGACTCATGATTGCTTTTTTAAAAAATCTCATGCATATGTTATTTTTATCCAAAAATGCAGGTCCAGTCGGAGAAATTGCAAATTTTAGTTATGCAGTCTTGATTATGTTACCCATTGCATTGTACCAACCAAAGACTAAGTCTAAACGGGTTGGCTTATATGTGTTTACGGTGTGTGCGAGTGGACTTTTAATGAATATTATTAATTACTTTATAACATTCCCATTATATGGAATGACCCAAGAAGGTGCCTGGAATTTGCTCTTTGCGGTGTTTTTACCATTTAATTTAGCAAAAGGGACGCTATTAATCGTTTTCTTTAGTGTTTTACGTCCCCATATACATAGAATCACAGGACATTAATGTGATATAATTACCTCAAGGAGTGATTGGATATTATGAAATCTCGAGTGAATAAATATCAAGACTTACATGAGCAAATTGCATTGGACTCTGAAAGTAATATTGAAAATTCAGATCTCTCACATTTTGCGAATCGATTAAATCAAATTGATGATCAGTTTGATAAAATGGATGTCGTTGCCAGAGAAGATCGTGAGCCAACACATGCACGTCAAATTGAAGAGGTTCAAGAAGAACATTCAGTGATTGAAGAAGCAAAGACTGAACCACAATTTGATACTTTTGAAAGTGCATATCTCAAGGATTTTTTAGATGAAGTTAAAGAGTATAATGTTCGCAAAGGTTATCGGGATCTTGAGAATACCGATGCAAATATTTTAAGCGAGTTGAATAAATCGTCAGAAATTGCAAAACCATTTAATGATGATGAAATGACAACCGTTTTACATGCTATTGATCCAGAATTGTCTACAATGGATGCAGATGTTTTTATTGAGGATGAAATTGAAGAAGAAGTAAATCTTGATGAATTACCAAATCTTGATGAGACAATAGTATTCAAGTCTGTAGAACAAAGTAATGCCGATACATTTGACGAAGAAGATGAGTTGGAAAAAACCATTGCAATGGCTGTTCAAGAAATGGTAGATGACGAAGATGTATCGTTAGATTTATCAGGTCAAGATTCATTTGATTCGGTAGAATTTGAGTTGGAAGCGGATGAGTTTGAGAATATCTTATCTGAAGAAGATGATTCGATTTTCGAAATGCAGGCTCAATTGGATGCAATGGAAGATTATTCCGATAATGATTTTGATTCGGATAAGTTCCGTAGTGAATTACTCGCTCAAACACAAACTTTACAACATAAAATCATTGATCAAGAACAAAACATCGATCAAATGAATGAAACAATGGTTCGAACAAATCGAATGTTGAACGTTGTTCTTTCGTTATTAATCCTTGCGATTATAGTTGTATTGTTGCTGATTGTAGCGCAATTTAGGAAGTAGGATAGTTTTTGTGTTTAATATAGCAATTGATGGACCGAGTGCGTCGGGGAAAAGCACCATCGCTAAGCAATTAGCAAAAAAATTAGGATTTGTGCACATCGATACAGGTGCAATGTATCGCGCAGTTGCACTAATTTGTTTGAATCAAGATATTGATTTAAATGATGAAAAAGCATGCTTTAATATCGTTAAAGATTTGAAAATCGAATTGCCCGAAGAAAATATGATTTTAGTAAATGGGCAGGATGTATCACTTCTTATTCGAAACGATAAAGTTTCGAAAGCTGCTTCACAAGTATCTAAACATAGATCAGTTCGTGATGTTTTAGTATCAATTCAACGAGACATCGCTTCAAAAAAAGGATTTGTTTTGGATGGACGTGATATCACATCAGTTGTTCTTCCAGATGCTGAAGTAAAGATATTTCAAACCGCAGATGCGAGTGTTCGCGCGCGTAGAAGATATAACGAATTGATAAAAAATGGAATTAAAACAACATATGAAGAAGTTCATTCTGATTTAGTTGAGCGTGATGAGCGCGATATGAATCGTCAAGAATCACCACTGATTAAAGTTGAAGATGCCATTGAAATAAATACAACTTCGATGTCAATTGAAGAAGTTGTATCACAAATAGTAAATATTATAGAGAGTAGGAATTTGAATGATTGATGGAGTAGTAGCAATCGTTGGCCGTCCTAATGTAGGGAAATCGTCTCTGTTTAATCGAATTATGGGTGAGAGAATTTCTATTGTTCATGATGAAGCAGGGGTTACACGTGATCGTCTATATGGAAAGACCACATGGTTAACAAAAGATTTAAGATTTATTGATACGGGTGGAATTCAAATGGAAGGCCAACCGTTCCAAGAAGAAATTAAAATGCAAGTTGATATCGCTATCGATGAAGCGGACATTATTCTCTTCGTTGTAAGTGCTAAAGAAGGCATGACTACAGATGATGAGTTTATAGCACGTCTTTTAAGACAAACAAACAAACCTGTCATCATTGCGGCAAATAAGGTAGATGATGTTCAATTTGTATCGGATATCTACGAGTTTTATGCACTCGGCTATGATGAACCTTTTGCAGTATCTTGTGAACATGGTATCGGTTTAGGTGATCTTTTGGATGAGGTCATTAAAAAATTACCACAAGACGGGATTACGATGTATGAGGATGAACTTAGCTTCTGTGCCATTGGTCGCCCTAATGTAGGGAAAAGTTCATTGGTAAATGCAATGTTGAATCAAGATCGTGTTATTGTTTCGAATATCGAAGGAACGACACGTGATGCAATCGATACACCTTTTAGAATGAATGAACGTGATTATGTCATCATTGATACTGCGGGAATTCGTAAACGCGGTAAAGTCTATGAAGATGTAGAAAAATATTCAGTATTACGTGCTATGAGTGCAATTGATCGAAGTGACGTTGTGTTATTTTTAATCGATGGTGAAGCAGGTATACGTGCACAGGACAAACATGTTGTTGGGTTTGCGCACGAAGCAGGAAAGCCAATCATTATTGTTTATAATAAATGGGATGTTGTAGATAAAGAAGAAACTGCGATGGAAGATGTAAAAAAAGTTATTCGCAGTGAATTTATGTACTTATCCTATGCTCCGATTGTATTTGTATCTGCATTAACACGTAAACGTGTTCATACGTTGATTCCGCTTATTGAAGATGTTCATGCAAACAGTATTAAACGTATCAGTACAAGTGTAATCAATGAAGTAATTCATGATGCTGTAATGCTTACACCGCCACCATCACACAATGGAAAACGTTTAAAAGTATTCTATGCATCACAAGTTAGTACAGTGCCACCAACATTTGTTATTTTTGTAAACGATCCCGAGTTGTGTCACTTCTCGTATAAACGCTATTTAGAAAATGCTCTGAGAAATGCCTTTGATTTCACAGGGACGCCAATTAGAATTCTAATTAGAAAGAGGGGAGCTTAATGAAAATCGGAATTGTAGGTTCTGGTAGTTGGGGAACTGCTTTAGGTCAAGTCTTAGCGGATAATGGACATGAAGTTATGATGTGGGGACGTAAGTTAGATCAGGTTGTAGATGTACATCTATATCATTTAAATGAAGAATTTTTTCCTGGTGTTAAACTTAACGAACGATTAGATGCTACACAAAATTTCGAAGACATATTAGACTCTCAAATTATACTTCTTGCAGTGCCAACAGGCGCTGTAGAGGAAGTTTGTATTGAGTTGAATGCTCATTTAAGTAATCCTGTCATTATTATCAATGTTGCGAAGGGATTACATCCTACAACGCATGAATTACTTGATCATGTTATCAAACGCGTCATTGATTCAAATAAATTGAAGGGTGTTGTGAGTTTAATCGGTCCTTCACATGCAGAAGAAGTTGTGCTAAGAAAAATCACAACAATTAATGCAGTGTCGGATAATCCTGTTCTTGCCGAAGAAATTCAAGTTCTATTTTCGAATGATTATTTTCGAGTTTACACCAATGATGATGTAATAGGATCACAATACGGTGTAGCAATCAAGAATGTCATTGCGCTTGCAAGTGGCATCGCTGCAGGATTGGATGCGGGAGATAATGCGCGTGCTGCATTAATAACTCGTGGTTTAACTGAGATGCAACGATTTGGTGTTCACATGGGTGGACAACCTGAAACCTATCTTGGGCTCTGTGGTGTTGGCGATCTCGTCGTTACAGCTACATCGGTCCACTCACGAAATTTCCAAGCAGGAATGGAAATTGGTCAAAAAAATTCAGCTGTTGGATTTCTAGATCATAATACAAAAACTGTAGAAGGTGTTTTTGCTGCAAAAGTAGTTTATGAAATTGCAGTGGAAGAGGGCATTGATATGCCGATTACTGAACAAATATATAAAATTATATATGAGGAAAAACGCCCTTCTGAAGCCATAAGTGAATTAATGGTGAGAGATTTGAAACCTGAGCGTATTTAACTTGTCAGACAGCAGTTATAATGCTATTATTTGATTATGAAATGGAGGTTTCAATATGAGTGAAACATACAACAAGAAATTATTAAGCGAGTCAATCGCTGGCAAATTAGACATTAGTAAAAAACAAGCAAATGAATTTATCGAAACATTCCTAGACGAGGTAAAAGAAATTCTCGAAAATAAGGGAACAGTCGATTTAGCTGGTTTTGGAAAATTTGAGGTTCGTCATCGTGCAGAGCGTGATGGTTTTAATCCTCAAACAAAAGAAAAAATCCGCATTGCTGCATCACACAGTGTAGGATTCAAACCTGCGAAAGCTCTTAAAGACGCAGTTAAATAATAAATGATTTTAAAAAAGGAGCCTGTCTCCTTTTTCTATAGTGGAGGTTAGTATGGGTTTAATGGGTGTCGGCTATGGATTTGTAATCCTTGCCGCTATAATATCTTTTGCTGCACAGATGTATGTTCAATCTGCTTACAGCAAATACAGCCAAGTGGATACATTTGAACATTTGTCCGGTGCACAAGTTGCACGTCGTATTTTGGATCTTAAAAATATTGATGATGTTCAAGTTGTTGAATCAAGTGGTGGTGAATTGAGTGATCATTACGATCCAACAAAAAAAGTTGTGGCTCTATCACCAAAGGTTTATCACGAAACAAGTATTGCTTCAGTTTCAGTTGCAGCTCACGAGTGTGGTCATGCCATACAACATGCTGAAAATTACGGATTTATTGCATTACGTAATAAAGTTTTACCGTTTGCGATTGTCGCAAGTAAATTCAGTATGATTCCGATCATGATTGGTCTGTTTGGAAGTCCACAGTTTCTCAAAATTGGAATTATTCTGTTATGTGTAATTGCGATTTTTCAATTAGTGACGCTTCCTGTGGAATTTGATGCGTCATTACGAGCAATTAAAATCTTAGAACAAGAATCATTGCTTGATTCTGGGGAACTTCAAGGATCAAAAAAAATGTTAACAGCAGCGGCTCTTACCTATGTTGCAGCGTTAGTTGGAACTTTATTAAGTATTCTTCGATATATTGCGATTTATAATCGTCGCAATGATTAAGACACCAAGTGTGTCTTTTTTTTATGTCCGACTATGTATCGTGTTTATTTAAATAAGGGGATGAATATGCGTTGTTACTTATTTTTTTTATTTGTATTTATGTTTTGTTTCACGACAAGGGTTAAATGTGAATATATCGATGATCGACGACACGTTCCAAATGAGCTACTTGAAGTGATGTTTGATAAAAAAATGCTTCATTTGAGAGGGTGGGCGTTTGTAAGAGATTATCAAAATTACTATGATAGTTCGACTCATGAGTATCGACTCCATTTAACGGGTCCTTCTCATAAAGTATTCCCATTGTCACTAAATTCCGTAAATCTGACTCGAATCATGTCTTATCGAGGTTATCGCTTATGTGATGATAATCAGATGAATCAAGAATCCTGTAATCATCATTATGAAAATGTAGGTTTTGCGGGCTCTATACCGCTTGATACCTTGTTAGAAGGTGATTACGCTTTGACACTAGAGATATACCATAGACAAACACATCGTAGCGTAGAGGTGCCTTTATATCTAACAAGCATGAAATCTATATCGCATCAGTATGAAGGTCAAGACTATTTGATTGACTCAGTTTTTAAACAAGGAGGAATTACAGTGTATTATCATACACTGATTGCAACGGCTACACCGTTTCCGTCGTATGAAGGCAAAGTAGTTGAGTATGGACAGAATTGTTCACTTTCTCATGGAAATACATCTTTTTATCGTCAAGGTGCAGTGTTTCAAAAAATAAAAGATGTAACCAAGTATAAAGGAATTGTTTCTTATTTCAAAGTTGGAGCAAAACAATCGGGTTGTGTTGATGGGCGACAACGGTTAATTGAAGGAAATGATGTCACAGTCTATATACCAAGCACGTTTGTGAACTATACAGGAGGAAGTATGAAGCTTAAAATACGAAATCGGATACCGAAGCTTGATGCTCAACCGATTTCAATCAGTCAATATCAACCTTATGATGTTTTTAAAAGTGTAAAGGCGGTTGATTACGATCAGAAGAATATTTCACAACGGATAAAGGTTACATCGAATAATGTTAATGAAAGGATCCCAGGAACGTATCAGACATGTTACTCCGTAACGAATTTTCGAAATCAAAGCGTAAAATCGTGTCGGAAAGTTGTTGTGGAAATGATACCAACATACTTTAGATATCTTAGTGATTCGAGCCTGCAAAAAGCACATTTAAAAATTTGGAATCAGAGTTCGTTTGACTCTGTTTTAAGAGATACATTGTTGAGGCGGAAAAAGTATATAAAAAAATCGTATTGATGAAAGTAGAAATTCTTTCATCAATACGAAAACGTTAATTATTTTTTGGATTCTTTTTCTACTGCAGCTTGAGCAAGTATATTTAAGTAGTTCCAAGGACGGTCAAAATGTGGTTGGAAGAAAAAATCAACATAAGCTAAATCTTCGATTGTCATTTTGTTTTGAACTGCTAGTGAAAGTGTATTGGCGGATTGAGTAATATCGTATTTTGAGATTACTTGACCACCGACAATACGATGTGTTTCTTTTTCATACACAAGTTTCATCATCACTTGTTCAGTTGTAGGCATGAACTCAGGACGGTAGTTATCTTTAACAAGTACTGAATCTACGTCTAAGCCAAAGAAAGGTGCTGAATTAACGGTAACTCCAGTGGAGCCAATATTATATCCAAAGAGGTATAATCCAGAAGTACCTTGTGTTCCACGGTATTTAACTTTATTTTCAAGAATGTTCTTTCCGACAAGTGTACCCATTCGAACTGCATTTGTAGCAAGAGGAATATAAGCATGGTCACCTGTTGGGTTATAGTGAACTGCTACGTTATCACCAGCAGCATAGATTTCAGGACGACTTGTTTGCATATACTCATTAACTTTAATTGCACCATTTGGCAAGGTTTCAACTTTATCCTTAATTAATTCTGTACTTGGTTTAAATCCTACACACATAATTACGAGGTCTGCATCATAACTTCCCGCAGAAGTAATTACTTGACTTACATTTCCATTGTCATCGGACTTAAACTCTTGTACAGTTTGGTTAAGTGCGAGTTTGATACCACGGTTTGTGAGGTCTGCTTCTAATACATCAGTAAACTCAGGATCTAGATACTTATTAAGGATTCGATCAAGTCCGTCAACTAAAGTTACATCTTTACCAGACTCTCCGAATGCTTCAACAAGTTCAATACCTATATAGCCACCACCAACAATAACAACTTTTTCAGCTTTGTCTTTGCGTGCGATGATTTCTTGAGCTTGATTATAGTTTTTACATAACATAATATTTTCAGCTTCAATTCCTGGAATTGGTGGAACAATCGGCCATGACCCTGTTGTAAGAACTAACTTATCATAAGTTTCTTCAAAAGTTTCATTTGTAAGTAAATTTGTAACAGATACGCGTTTTGCTTCAACATCAATATCTGTAACATTATGTTCCATATTAACATCTGCGCCTAATTCTGCAAGTTCTTTAGGGCTTGAATAAAATAAACTTTGTGCGTCTTTTACAACACCACCGATATATAAAGCAATTCCACATGATAAAAATGACACATTATCATTACGTTCAAAAACCTTTACCTCAGCAGTAGGGTCTTCATTAATAATCGCTTTAACTGCGGATGTACCTGCATGTGTACAACCAATAACTACAACTTTCATACATAATCCTCCTTAATGTATACGCTTATTATACCAATGTTTAAAATGAAATTTGAGTGATATGACCGTAAACGAATAACTGTTGTTGACACAGAATTAAATCAAACATATAATAGTTGTTGCGAACCATTTGCATATGGTTGTGATTCGTATATTTCAGTGTGATTATCATAAAAATAATTGGTATTTATAAATAAAAATAAAGAATGAAAATATATAAGGAGATGGCATGAAATCGATACTTAAATTAGAGAATATGGATTTTTCATATTCTAAAAACAATATTTTAGAGTCCGTATCCTTTGCGATTGATGAAGGGGATTTTGTAGCTTTAACAGGAGCAAATGGGTCGGGGAAATCGACGCTTCTTAAAGTTATTTTGGGCTTTGAGAAGGCTCAATCAGGAACGGTAACACTTTTAGACGAGCCCATCGATGCCTTTAGTCAGTTTGACGATATAGGGTATGTTCCACAAGGTGGATTATTGGGTGTTGCGGATTTTCCGGCGACGTCGTTGGAAATCGTGATGCTAAGACTTTCCAAAGGGAGTTTTTTTAATTTTTATAATAAGTCACGTAAAAAACGTGCACTTGAAGCACTTGAGCGCGTCGGTATGGAAGCATATGCCTCAGAAATGATTAACAATCTTTCAGGTGGGCAATTGCAGCGTGTATTAATTGCACGAGAATTAATCGTAGAGCCAAAGGTATTATTTTTAGATGAACCGACCAATGGTTTAGATCAAGAGGCGATACGAAACTTATATCAACTTCTTGAAAAACTGAATCAAGATCAAAAAATGACTATCGTAATGGTTACCCATAACTTAGACCATGATGTACAAAAAATTAATCGTATTTTTGAAGTGAAAGATCGTAAGGTTCAAGAGGTGAAGACTCATGTTTAAATATGAATTTATGCGAACTGCATTTCTTGTTGGTGGCTTGTTAGCGGTCATTATACCACTCATTGGTGTTGTAGTTGTTTTCAAAAGAATGTCGATGATTGGTGATGCATTATCACATGTTTCTCTAAGTGGTATTACGATAGGGTTAATTCTCGGTTTTAATCCAATTGTTGGGGCGATTGCATTAAGCTTGGTTGCTGCGTTGAGCATTGAGTTTATACAAAAGAAATTTGGGAAATATCAAGAACTTGCGATTGCGATTATCATGTCCTTTGGAATCGGTTTGTCAGGTGTTTTGCTTGGCTTTGTGAAAAACCCGGCGAATTTTAATAGTTTTCTATTTGGTAGTATTGTCGCAATCGGTGATAGTGATAATTTACTTGCGATTTTACTCAGTTTGGTAGTTATTGGTGTATCAATTCGATATTATCGTGAATTTTTCTATCTCGCTTTTGACGAAAAATCCGCATTTCTTTCAGGTATTGACACAAACCGCATTTCATTGATATTCACAATTCTTACCGCAATCACGGTTTCGATTGCATCACGAATTGTGGGTGCATTGATCGTTTCATCACTTATGGTTATTCCTACAGCGTGTGCTATACAAGTTTCAAAGAGTTATCGCTCCACAATGCTTTATGCAATTGTATTTTCCTTAACCTTTGTGTGGCTAGGGCTTGCGCTGTCATATACCCTCAATCTTGCTCCTGGTGGAACGATTGTGCTTTTGGGTGTTGGGGTATTAGTTTTACTTATTATAATAAAAGCTGTATTAAAGCGAGGGTAATCTTGAATTTACCTTCGCTTTTAGTTATAATAGAGAAGATAAAAATCATTGAAGAGAATTAGTAACAGGCAACATCTTTTATAGAAACAATAGGGTTGATGGAACTATTGATTGATAACCTGCGAATTCATCTTGGAGAGAAGCTAATCACTTACGTTTCGTTTGCGTTAAAAACGAAGAGATGTATACATTATTTGTATAAATCAGGATGGTACCGCGCTTGACGTTCCTGGACGTGCGGTTTTTTTTATGTTTAAGGAGGATTTATATGGACTTGAAAGAGATTATGAATCAAGGGATTGAAGCAATCAAAAAGGCAGAGACTCTTGAGCACTTAAATGATGTTCGTATTGAATATCTAAGTAAGAAAGGTCTTTTAACGAAAGTTATGGGACAAATGAAGGATTTATCAAATGAGGAAAAACCATTGTTTGGTAAACGCGTGAATGAAGCGAAACAAAGTATTGAGTCTGCACTTAAAGAAAAACAAACAGACTTAGAGGCAGTTAAATTAAAAAAAGATATGGCTAAAGATGCGATTGATGTGACATTACCTGGAACTCAATTTAAACAAGGAAGTCAAAATCCACTCATTCTTATGCGTCGTGAAATGGAAGATTTCTTTAGAGAAATGGGATATAAAGTTGTCGAAGGTGACGAAGTTGAACTTGATTTATATAACTTTGAGCGTGCTAATATTCCGCAAGATCACCCAGCTCGTGAGATGCAAGATACATTCTTTATTGATGAACATACCTTACTTCGAACCCACACAACGGCAATTCAAATGCGTGCGCTCGAAGAATATGCACCATCCGTTCCAGTGAAAGTAATTTGTCCTGGAAAAGTATATCGACGTGATGACGATGATGCGACACATTCCCATCAATTTGTCCAAATGGAAGGTTTAGTATTAGGTCACGGAATCACCTTGTCGGATTTAAAAGGTACTTTAAACCTTTTTGCGAAAAGAATGTTTGGCGAAAGTCGTGAAATACGTTTTAGACCTAGTTATTTCCAATTTACGGAGCCAAGTGTTGAGATTGATGTAACTTGTCATATCTGTGGTGGTAAAGGATGTAGTATTTGTAAAGATACAGGTTGGATCGAAATTCTTGGTGGTGGTATGGTTCATCCTAACGTCTTGCGTGCTGCAGGTTATGATGACCCAACACTTTCAGGATTTGCTTTCGGTATCGGAGTTGAACGTATAGCAATGCTTAAATATGGTATTGATGATATCCGATCATTTTATACAAATGATAAACGTTTCATTGATCAGTTTAAGCGTTTTGAGTAGGAGGTTAGAATGTTAGTTAGTAGAAAATTATTAAATAGATATGTAGATATTGCAGATATTGACACATTAACACTTGCGGATACCTTAACAAACGCAGGGTTAGAAGTTGAAGGAATTGAACCGTTAATTCACGGAACACATTTAACGGTGGGGCATGTATTAGAATGTGTTCCGCATGAGGATAGTGATCATCTAAACGTCTGTCAAGTTGATTTAGGTGATCGTGTTGAACAAATTGTATGTGGGGCATCAAACATTAAAGCAGGATTATATGTTTGTGTTGCGCAAGTCGGAGCAGTATTACCTGGTGATTTTAATATCAAAGCCTCAAAAGTTCGTGGTGTTGAATCCAATGGAATGATTTGTTCCCTAAATGAATTGGGAGTTGCTGAAAAATTCCAAACAGAAGAACAAAAAACAGGAATTGTTGTTCTTCCTAAAGCAGAACCGGGTAGTAATCCAGCAGTTGCGCTCGGATTGGATGATGAAATTCTTGATATTTCTCAGACACCAAACCGATCTGATTTTATGTCGATAATTTCGATTGCGCATGAAGTAAGTGCATTATTTGGACGTGAACTTACTTTGCCTCAATTTGATGGTGCATCGGATACTGGCAGTGAGACAGAACTTAAGATTCAATCTTATACTGAAAAATCACCTCTGTTCTTAGGAAAAGTGATTGGTAATATAACAATTGGCACTTCTCCAGCTTGGATTCGTGAAGCACTTATTGGTTCCGGTATTAAGCCGATTAATAATGTCGTAGATATTTCAAATCTTGTTATGCTTGAAACAGGTCATCCAATGCACTTTTACGATATTGATTTCTTGAAAAATCAAGATTTGTCAGTTCGTGATGATTTTGAAGGAACCGTAGAGGCACTTGATGGTCAAACATATGATCTAGAAAAAAATGACCTTGTTATTATGAATGGTTCGGTTCCAGTAGGGATTGCAGGGATTATGGGTCTTGGAAATTCCATGATTCAACCTCATTCAAGAGGACTTGTAATTGAAGTAGCGCGCTTCAATCATGTTTCAGTGCGTAAAACCGCAACACGTTTGGGTTTAAGTAGTGAATCTTCCACACGTTATACCAAACCAATGGATAATAATGCTTCAAAACAAGCAATGGATCGTGCAGTTTCACTTTTAATGGAGTATGCAAGTGCATCAGCACTTGAAGAAACTGTTCAATGGGGTTCACTTGACAGTACACCGGTTGTAGTATCAATTACCGTTGATCGCATTAATAAATACCTTGGAACAGCTTTAGAAGAAGCAGAAATTATCAATGTTTTTGAGCGTCTAAATTTTAAACCTCAAAATTTGGATGGTAATATCACGTGTACCATACCGTCGTACCGTAAAGATATTGCAATTGAAGAAGACTTAATTGAAGAAGTAATTCGAATTGTTGGCTATGATGTTATGGATGAAACATTACCATTAATGGATTTAACGCTTGGTAATCTCAATGATCAACAACTTAAGGCACGAATGATTGAAGATGTGCTTCTTGGATTTGGTGCTGATCAAATTTTATCCTATACACTTGTTGATGAATCAAAGACTGTTGGTTCTGAAAGTTTAGGGTCACCAATTCGTCTAGCGAATCCGATAAGTGACAAACGTGCTTATTTAAGAACACACTTGTTACCATCGATGGTTGAAGTTTTAGCATATAATAATGCGCACAAGATTTCAGATGTACTCTTCTTTGAACAATCTTCAGTATATGCTAAAGGGGCGAAATCAAATCGTTTGGGCGTTATTGGCCAAGGATCGCTATGGAATCAAAATTGGACCAAAACTGATATTCCTTTAGATTTCTATACGCTCAAAGGGATGATCATGGAATTATTTGAAAAACTCGGTTTTAACGAAAAACGATTCCAGTTTAAGCAAAGTGGCTTTGATGATACAAAATTCCATCCATTCAAGAGTGCAGAGATTTTATTTGATCGTAAACACTTAGGTGTTATTGGACAATTGCATCCTCTTTATGCAAAAGAATATGACTTAAAAGACCCAATTTATTTAGAAATTGATTTGGACTATCTTTTAGGGCAAAAAGCAGGTGCAATTAAAGCGACTTCAGTAGCAAAATATCCAATAATGACTCGAGATTTAGCAATTCTTTGTGATAATGAAGTTGCAGTAAGTGATTTAATTCAATCAATTGAAAAAGTATCTCGAAAATATTTAGTTGATTTAAATGTCTTTGATGTATTTACGTCAGAAAAATTAGGAAATAAGAAATCCATTGCATTCCAATTGTCTTTTGGGCAAGACCGTACCCTCGAGGTAGAGGAAATTAATGATATAATGAGTGCAGTGATTGAAGAACTTAAAAAACGTTTCAACGTTGAAGTGCGATAACATTAGGAGGTAAAAATATGGGTAGAGCATTTGAAGTTCGTAAGGCGTCGATGCAAAAGACAGCGGCCGCTAAAACGAAAGTGTATTCACGATATGGAAAAGAAATTTATATGGCAGCGAAAGCTGGAATTCCTGATCCTGAGATGAATGTGGGTTTAAAACGCATCATTGATGAAGCAAGAACTAAACAAGTTCCTGCGGATGTTATTAAACGTGCTATTGATAAAGCGAAGGGTGGTTCTGAAGAGAACTATCACGCAGTTCGTTATGAAGGTTTTGGACCGGGCGCATCGTCATTTATCGTTGAATGTTTAACAGATAATGATAACCGTACATACAGTGAAGTACGAAATTGCTTTACAAAATCTAAAGGTAAAATCGGTGTAAATGGTTCCGTAGTGCATGGCTATGAGCACGTTGGTTTGTTGTCATTTGAATCCAGTGATGAAGAAACAATTATGGAAATTCTTTTAGAAAATGAAGTAGATCTTATCGATATTGAACAAGAAGAAGGTCATATGACTGTCACTGTTGATACGACAAGCCTACATAAAGCAAAAGAAGCACTTGAAAGCAAATTGGGTGAGATTCAATTTGACGTGCTTGAAATTACCTATTTACCAAATGAATACGTAACGGTTGAAGGCGAAGATGCTGATAATTTCAGAAAAATTCAAGCGATGTTTGACGAAGTTGAAGATATTCAAGAAGTATATCACAACGTAAAATTTGAAGATTAATTATTTAGATAACCTCTAGTTTAAGCACTAGAGGTTTTTTGTGAACCTTTGATGAAGAATGTAAGGATTGAGTCAAAACCTTTGATTGCTTCGTATGATATACGGTATAATCAACATATACAAAAAGGGAGGCTTTATGATATGGGAAATTTATTAGACAAAGCAAAAGAACTTGCAGCAAAGGCAAAGAGCTCTGCTGATGATTTGGGTGAAAAAGCCAAAGAAACCGCTGAAGATCTTGGTGAAAAAACAGAGTCAGTAACTAAAGAAGCATCTGAAAAGATGAATGAATTTGGTGGCAAAGCCAAAGAAGCTGCTGAAGATGTACTTGAAAAAGGTCGCGATATGACAGCTGATGCAGTGACTAAGGGTAAAGAAGTTGCTGAAGATTTGTCCGAAAAAGCTAAAGAAACCGCTGAAGATTTAACGGATAAAGCAAAAGATATCTTCAATAAATAATCTGAAGTATTTAATGGCTTTAAAATAATAAAAAACCTTAAGATTTTGAAACGTGTGTTTCGGTCTTAAGGTTTTTTTATTAGAGTGTTTCAATAATTTGTGGAAGTCTTTTATGAACCAGTTTCTTTATTAATTGATACACAAGAACACTGAGAATCATAAGAAGTACACCAAATACATAGATTACATGAATTGGATTATATTTAAGGGATGCAAATACGAATCCTCCGATAATCAAGAAAGAAGAGAAAAGGGGAACCGCAGCGAGGAAATTTTGTTTGATCGCTTGTGTTTCATTATCCCAAATTAATTTTGGAGAGAGTACATCCAAGACGATAGCACTTGTATTGGAAAGGATGGAACCTAAGAAGGAACTAATGATAAAAAGGCATATATACCCGATATTTAGTTTAAGGAAACTAGCGACTAGAATGCCGATAATCCAAGTCGGAATGACCGTTATGATTGAACCAATTAGAATTTTGGCGTGAATTAGGGTCATAAAATCAAGTGGCATTGCTCGGAATTGTTGGAGGGTACGACCCTCACGGGAAATGGATGTTGCGGTTATCATACCGACATTTGCCATAAAATACGAAATCAGAAGACCAATTATAGATACTAATGCAAATTTAACGTAAAAGGCTTGGCTGTAGAAATTGGTGTTCATAATTTCCTGTAGTGTCTGGTTGATTTCCGTAATTGAGACAGGTGATTTGGATATACCTATAATTAGTGGAATGACAAAAGATACCGGTATAATAATAAGTCCCGCAAAATAATTGGTGGTAAATGTTGGTGTTCGAAGAATGTTTCGAATATCATATCGCATAATTGAGCGTAGTGCGGATCTTTGTTTTGTAGATTTTTGAAAGGCCTCCGATGTTAATACAGTTTTTTTAGAACTGGCTTCATCAATGCCAATAACTCCTTTGAAGTACAACTTTTGAACGAGTGTTACGAGCAAGAAAGGGCTTAAAATAGACACTACAATGCCTAATATCATTTTTCCGTAATCAGCATACACGACGCCTTGAGAAAGTAAAGGAATCGTAGGAAAGACACCGTTGAGTACCTTTAATAAAGCATTATCTCCTGAAGCGATGCTCGCCATAATATTAGCTAAAAAATCAGCGCCTCCGGTTCCGGATGTTTGGCCAAGATAGGCCATGCCAAGACCAAGTACAACACCAAGGAATGTAGAAACATAAGTATAGACATCCTTATTCTTAAAGAAGGGAATAAAGGTCAAAATGAGAATCATGAATACTAATGATAGTGTGAATGGAATGATGGGTATCATTAGTGAACTGAGAATAAAACGAATTATAAAAAATAGATCCGGTTTAATGTTCACAATATATGCAAGAGCAAAGGGTATAAAAATAACGGCTGCACTGACGTACATTGTCACTAAACTAGTAATAAATTTTGAAAATAAAATATCTGAAGCTTTAACCGGAAGTACTAAATATCGTTCAATATCTTTTGAAAAATAGAATATACCTGGAACGATAAGAATACCAATAATTAATATATAGACACTTGCACTTGCGAATAATGTGTGAATTGCGATGCCAGGTTGTCCTAATGAAACAGCAGATTTAATAAGTGTGTTCCAAAGATAAAAGACGATCCCCCCAAGATAGATAAAAAGAAAAGCAAATAATAGAATCATAAACTTGGAGTTCTTTTTTTTCTTTGTTGAAAGTTGTTGTGTAAAGTCATAGGTCGTTGTTTTCAACATCGTTTTGGTCAGTGTTAGAATTCGATTCATTTTGTAAGCTCCAAGAAGATTTCTTCAAGCGATAATTGGTTATAGTTTGATTTGAGGGATTCTAGAGTCCCAGTATAAACAATTTGACCATGATTGATGATAACGACCTTGTCACACAATTTTTCAGCTACTTCAAGAACATGAGTTGAGAAAAAGACGGCACCACCTTGATTTGCGTGCTCACGCATTGCTTCTTTTAAAATATAGGAAGATTGTGGATCTAGTCCGGTTAGCGGTTCATCAAGAATTAATAAATACGGATTATGAAGAAGCACTCCAATTACCATTATTTTTTGACGCATACCATGAGAATAAGATAAGAGTTTATCATTCAAAGCCTTATCCATTCCAAGGAGCTGGGTATAGTTTTGAATACGCTTTTGACGGTCCAATTCATTGATGTTGTAGATGTCGGCAATAAAATTCAAATACTCGATACCTTTTAATTTTAAAAATGCATTTGGGTCATCGGAAACGTATCCAAATTGTTGTTTTGCTTCGATGGGTTGATCACGGATGCTCAAGTCATTAAGTGTAATAGATCCGGAATCCGGAGCTAAGATACCTGTCAGCATTTTAATAGTCGTTGTTTTACCAGCGCCATTGGGGCCGATAAATCCAACGATTTCACCAGAATTAATTTGAATGGACACATCATCAACGGCTTTATGGGTACCATTATAAGTTTTCGTAACATTCTTAATATTAATCATATTTTTCTCCTTGATTATAATATGGTTCAATTATATCACTATTTTCACTATTTTCAATATCTTCACCAGCTCTATAAAAAAATAGAGGGAAACTTTCCCTCTACATCCATGTAATTTTTCGTTCGGAACCGTCAAGAATTCTCTGAATGTTTGATCGGTGTCGATAGATAACGATTGCTGCAATGATTGCGAAAGCAATTGTAACTTGAATATTTTCCTGTGTAAAGCCAAGAATCACGACTGCTGTCGTAACTGAAATCATGGCAGATAATGAAACCATTTTAGATAGATACAGCGCTGCAAAGAATATAAGTACTGGAACTATAAAATGAAGTACAGGTCTTTTTGTGACAAGAATTGATATTCCAAGTAAAAATCCCATTGCGGTTGAAACAGCCTTACCACCTTTAAACTTAGCAAACACTGGAAAGCAATGACCCAAAGTAGCGAAAAATCCAGCGTAAATAGTTGCTTCTGGGAAGACTAGATTGGTAATAACCATAGCAATGGTTGCTTTTAAGACATCCAATATCGCAACTGCAACACCAGCTTTTGCACCGAGTGTACGACCGGCATTTGTTCCCCCAAGATTTCCAGAACCGTGTTCACGGATATCCGTATTGAAAAATACTTTCCCAATGACTAACGCATTGGGAATTGATCCTAAGAGATACCCAAGGACACTTGCTAATAATATTTCCATAAATTCACCTCAAAATCATTTTACCATGTTCAATGCCAAAGTTAAAAGAACTTTAGTTAAAAGAACTTTTCATGATGGTTCAACTTTTAGTACTCAAATAATCATGAGGTCATGATATAATACACGTTGAGAGGAGTTGGAGAGCTTGAGTACACAAAATTATTCAGCATCAAGTATTGAAATTCTAGAAGGTCTTGAAGCTGTAAGAAAACGCCCTGGGATGTACATTGGATCTACCGATTCACGTGGTTTGCATCATTTAGTATGGGAAATTATGGATAATGCGATTGACGAGGCCCTTAATGGTTATGGGACGACAATTCGTTTAAATATAGAAGATGATATGACTGTATCGATTCGAGATGAGGGTCGAGGAATGCCGATTGAGACACACACGAGTGGAGTCAGTGCATTACAGGTCATTTTTACTGTGCTTCATGCCGGTGGGAAATTTTCCGAAGCGGGTGGATATAAAACAAGTGGAGGTCTTCACGGTGTTGGTGCATCTGTTGTGAATGCGTTAAGCGAAGAAGTTAATGTAAGTGTCTTCCGTAAAGACGGAACCTATAATATGACTTTTAGAAATGGTGGTAAAGAAATTGAACCACTAAAAAAAACAAGTGATCGTGGTCCAATAGGTAGCCGTGTTCGTTTTAAAGCAGATCCAACGATTTTTAAAAATTCAAAATTTAGTTTTGATACTATTTGTGAACGTGTTCAAGAAAGTGCTTTTTTACTGCAAGGAATTCAGTTTATTGTTACGGATGAGCGTGTCAATGTAACGCGTGAGTATCGATACGAAAAAGGTCTTGAAGCATTTATGGAATACATTCATGAGGATCAAGAAGTTCTAAACGACGTCATCCTTTTAAATGGTTCAGATCAAGGTATTTCAGTGCAGATTGCGTTGCAATATAATGAAGGCTATAACGAAGATACTTACTCTTATGTTAACCTTGTTCGCACTCATGATGGGGGGACCCATGTTGCGGGTTTCCGTTCAGGATTTACAAAAGTTATTAATGAATGGGCACGTAAACATAACCTTCTTAAAGATAAAGAAAAGAATTTTGAGGGGAATGATGTTCGGGAGGGGCTTTCAGTTATCCTTTCTGTAAGTATTCCAGAAAATTTACTACAATTCGAAGGTCAAACCAAAGGTAAATTAGGAACACCCGTTGCGAAAGGTGTTGTGGATGCAGTTATTTCGGAACAACTACCTTACTATTTAGATGTTCATCACGAAGAAGCTACAAAAATTATTACAAAAATACAAAAAGCTTCCCATGCTCGTTTAGCTGCTCGAAAGGCACGAGAACAAGCACGTAATGGAAAGCGAAATAAAATTGAACGCATTCTATCAGGGAAACTTGCGAATGCGCAAACACGAAATAAAAATAAAAATGAATTGTATTTAGTCGAAGGGGATTCTGCTGGTGGTAGTGCGAAGCAAGGCCGTGATAGTAAATTCCAAGCTATTTTACCTTTACGGGGAAAAGTACTGAATACACAAAAAGCAAAATTTGAAGATATTCTTAAAAACGAAGAACTCAATACCATCATTCATTGTGTTGGTGCAGGTGTTGGTAAAGATTTTGAATTAAAAGATTGTAACTATAACAAAATCATTATTATGACCGATGCGGATACCGATGGTGCCCACATTCAAGTATTGTTATTAACCTTTTTCTTCAGACATATGCGTCCGCTTGTTGAAGCGGGGTATGTTTATATTGCGCAACCGCCTCTTTATCGTGTTAAATCCGGAAAGAACGTTCATTATGCTTATACAGAAGATGAATTAGATGCATTCCGCAAACAATACGGTAAAATTGAATTGCAACGTTACAAGGGACTTGGTGAAATGAATGCGGATCAACTATGGGAAACTACAATGGATCCCGAAACGCGTTCATTAATTCAAGTTCAAATTAATGACTTTTTAGTTGCAGATAAGCGCGTTTCAGTACTTATGGGAGATAAAGTTGATGTTCGTCGAGAATGGATTGAACAAAATGTCGCATTTACGTTAGAGGAGGATCCACATGTCGCATGATTCATTAATTAAGTTACCTATCGAAGACATTGTTGGTGAACGGTTTGGTAGGTATTCAAAATATATAATTCAGGAACGTGCGCTCCCAGATGTACGTGATGGATTAAAACCGGTTCAACGTCGGATTTTGTATGCGATGTTCCATGATAAAAACTTCTACGATAAACCTTATCGTAAATCCGCAAAAACAGTTGGTCTTGTAATTGGTAATTATCATCCTCATGGAGATAGTTCTGTTTATGAGGCAATGGTTCGTATGTCACAATCTTGGAAGATGAACATGCCGCTCATTGATATGCAAGGGAACAATGGGAGTATTGATGATGATCCTGCAGCTGCTATGCGTTATACGGAAGCACGTATTTCAAAGCTATCACAAAAACTTTTAGAAAACATTGATGAAGAAGTGGTTCCATTTGTATTAAACTTTGATGATATGACGACAGAACCATCTGTATTACCTGCTCGTTATCCAAACCTTTTGGTAAACGGTTCTACAGGGATTGCCGCAGGATATGCAACCAACATTCCGCCGTTTAATCTTAATGAAATTATGGATGCTTCAATCTATCGTTTACATAATCCGAATTGTAGTGTTGAAGAAATTATGACGATGGTTCAAGGTCCTGATTTTCCAACTGGTGCAATTATTCAAGGACAAGAAGGCATTGAGGATATCATTCGTAAAGGTAAAGGCCGTATTGTAGTCCGTGCTAAGGCAGAGATTGTTGAAAATAAAAGCATGAAACAAATTGTTATTACCGAGTTACCTTATGAGGTAATTAAGTCGAATGTCGTTCGAAAAATTGACGAATTACGATTTACGAAAGCCAGTGAGGGATTTGGCGATGTTATGGATGTTCGAGATGAATCGGACCGTACGGGATTACGAATTGTTATTGACTGTAAACGGGATGCAAATGTCGAAAGTATCCTAAACCTCTTCTATAAATACACGGAACTTCAAGTTTATTACAATGCCAATATGGTTGCGATTGTAGACCAACGTCCGAAGGTTTGTGGTCTTTTAGAAGTTCTTGATGCGTATTTAAAATTTAGACAAGAAGTTGTTTTAAATCGAAGTAAGTATCGCTATGAACAAAAAGAAAAACGTTTACACATTCTTGAAGGTCTTATGAAAGCAACTTCAAACCTCGATGAAATTATTGCAGTAATTCGTAGTTCAAATAACCGATCTGAATCTCGTAATAATATCATGGCTGAGTTTGGATTCACTGAAGCTCAAGCAACTGCGATTGTTGATTTACAGCTTTATCGTTTATCATCGACAGATATTAATGCGCTTCGTGATGAGTTTGCGAAACTTGCAAATGAGCTTGAATATCTGGATCTTGTTATTAATAATATCGATATGTTGAATAATATGATTGTTAAAGAGTTTATGGAAATAAAAGAAGCGTTTGATACACCACGCAGATCTGTAATTGAAGCAGAAATTTCAGAGTTGGAAGTAGATCATCTCAGTCTTATTACAAATGAAGCTGTTATGGTAACTGTATCGCGTGACGGATATCTGAAAAAGGTTTCCTTACGATCATATGGGTCAAGTCAAAAAGATGTGATTGCGCTTATGGATGAAGATATGCCTGTATTCAGTTCAGAAGTTGAAACGACTGATTATCTCGTTTTTGTAACTTCAAGAGGCCGATATGGCATGATTCTTGTTCACGAGATTGATGAAGCCCGTTGGCGCGATACAGGTTCACATATTAATCAATACATGAAATGCGATCCAAACGAAAAAATCATTAGTGTCTTTACGTTAAAATCATTTGATACATATCGTTTTATCGTGACATCTACTGCATCAGGTATGATTAAGAAAACAGCGATTTCCGAACTAGAAGTTAAACGTACAAATCGACTTTATGACGTCATGAAGTTAGGTAAGCATGATGAATTGGTGGGTGCGGTTATAACTTCGAATGACGAACACTTGCTTCTAGTAAGTAAAGAAGGTCAATGTATGCGCCTCGATCTCGCTGAGATTAATCCTATTGGCCTGCGTGCTAAAGGTGTTATCGGAATGAAACTGAAACTTAATGATCGTGTAGTCTCTACTATGGGCTTATCGGATGAGTCAGAAGTTGTCTTTGTATCCGATCGATTCCAAATGAAACGGATCAAAGCACAAGATATTGCGATAAACAATCGTGCAACGCAAGGAACCTCTATTGTGAAAATGGTTAAGAGTAACCCACATTGCTTGGCTGAACTTTTTGTTGGAAATATTCAAGATCATATTTTAATTTATAATGATCATACTTCAATTATTCCAATCAAAGATGTTCCGATTATGTCTGCAGATGCTACCTTCTCAACGGTAACTACGGAGAAAGATTTCTCAATACTGAGACCTCTTGTTCATGTAGTGAAAGTTGCAATTCCTAAAGTAGAAGATAAAAGCGTTACTGAACCTTTGAAACTTGATTTATAATTATGTATAATTGTAGGGTAGAGTTATTACGTTCGACCTTACAAAACCAAGTCTGGCGGTTGTATACTTCCAGACTTTATTATTTCAATTAGGAGGTTTTATGATTAATCGGTATTCAAGAGATGTAATGAAAACAATTTTTAACGATCAGTTTCGTTTTGAGGCATGGCTCAAAGTTGAGATTCATGCGGCAGAAGCATTCAATCAACTGGGTGTAGTTCCAGATAACGATCTGAAAGCATTGCAAGCAAATGCTTCCTTTGATATCAATCGTATTTATGAAATTGAAGCTGAAACACGTCATGACGTTGTGGCATTTACACGAGCGGTAAGTGAAACACTAGGTGATGAAAAACGATGGATTCATTACGGATTGACGAGTACGGATGTTGTGGATACAGCCTATGGTTATATTTATAAGCAAGCAAATGATATCTTAGAACAAGGTCTTGTGGATTTTATCGAAGTATTAAGACAACAAGCAATACGGTATAAGGATACCCCTTGTATTGGACGAACACATGGAATTCATGCCGATATAACGAGTTTTGGATTAAAATTTGCGCTTTGGTATGATGAAATGAATCGAAATTTTGGTCGATTTCAAGCTGCTCGTAAAGATTTAGAAGCGGGTAAAATAAGTGGCGCTGTTGGGAATTTTGCGAATACAGATCCTTTTGTTCAAGATTATGTTTGTTCTCAATTAGGCATTACGTCAACACATATTTCAACGCAAGTGTTGCAAAGGGATCGTCATGCATTTTACATGTCAACGATTGCAATGATTGCAACCAGCATTGAAAAAATCGCAACGGAAATTCGTCATCTTCAACGTACTGAAGTGGGGGAGGTTGAGGAATTCTTTAATAAAGGTCAAAAAGGTTCTTCGGCAATGCCACATAAGCGTAACCCAATAAGCAGTGAAAATATGGCAGGATGTGCACGAGTAATTCGTGGATATATGCTTACTTCGTTTGAAAATGTGGCGTTATGGCATGAGCGTGATATATCACATTCGAGTGCAGAACGAATTATTTTTCCGGATGCAATTACTTTATTAGACTATATGTTGCATCGATTTACACGAATTGTTGCGAATTTAGTTGTTTATGAAGACAAAATGGTGGATAATATCAACTTGACACACGGTGTTATTTTTGCGCAACGTGTAATGACTACATTGATTGATAAAGCAGGTCTAAGTCGTGAAGAAGCGTATGACTTAATCCAGCCCCTTGCAATGGAGGCTTACAATACGCATACATCATTCTTAGACGTGCTTATTGAAAACGGTAACGTATTAACATTGATGACTCAAGAACAATTAGAACAGTGTTTTGATTTAAACTACTTTTTAAGAAGAGTAGATACCATTTTTGAAAGGGTAAATATATATGGAAAATAAAAAATGCGTTGGTTGTGGTTCAGTATTACAAACTGAAGATACAATGGGACGCGGTTATGCGAAGGCAATTGAAAATGATTATTGTCAGTCGTGTTTTCGTTTAAAACACTATCGTGATTTTAAACGTGTTAAAGCAGATGTTAATGATGGGACTACGCTTGAGTTTATTGAGCGTTTTGAAGGCCATATTTTATGGGTTTTAGATATCATGCATCTGAATCAAAGTATGCATACAGGACTGCTTCGTGCTTTAAGAAATAAGAGTGTTGTGCTTGTTGTCAATAAGCGTGATCTTCTGCCGAAGTCTGTTTCAAATAACAAACTTACAAATGCAATCATGCGTTCATTAAAAGATGAAGATGTTTCGTTGATGGATATTGTTTTCGTTTCTGCTCTGAAAAAGAATACACTTGAATCGTTGAATCCTTACTTAGAGGATGCACCGTGTGCATTTGTAGGATGTGTCAATGCAGGAAAGTCATCATTACTTAATGCACTTATGGGTAAAAATGATCTATCAGTATCCCCAGTAGCTTCCACAACCGCGGATGTGCTGCATATTGAGACAGAAAATTATGATGTTTATGATACACCAGGCTTAAGTAATGAAACAAACTTATTAACCAAGTTTACAGATGAGAACCTTGTGATGTTAGCACCTCAAAAAACGCTCAAGCCAGCAGTGTATCAATTGTATGAAAAGCAAACAATTATGATTGGGAATTTAGGGGCCATTACGGTAAGTCCTAAATCACAAGTTCATGTGGTATCTTATCTTCCATTTGAATTAAAACGAATTAAACCGGAACGACTTGAAGCTAATTTTGAGTTAGAACATGATTTTATGATTCAAAATCCTTCTTATCGTAAGAAAAAGTGGCCTGTGACCGATAAGCATATTGATATCGAGATTTTCGATGTTGGATTTATTAGTATTCAAGGTGAATTAAAAGAATTAGAGACAAGTTTCGATAAAGAAGCTGAAGTCGTAATCAGAAAGGCGATCATTTAATGTTAAGTAAAGATCAAAAAAAAGAATTAAAACGAATTTCTCATGAGGAGAAAACAACCGTATTTATTGGAAAAAATGGATTAACGGAGACTGTATATGAAACCTTTGAAACATCCATGTTAGCTCATAATCTTGTGAAAGTAAGTATTCAAAAGAATTCTGATGTTACCATATTAGAAGCAGTTGAAGCGTTTGAAGACCGTTTTAGTTGTGATTTAGTAAGTAAAATAGGGCGTGTTGCGGTTTTCTATCGATTCAGTAAAAACGGACGCATCAAAGTTTGAGAAAAATAATCTTGTTTGGGGGAAGTTTTGATCCCATCCATGATGGTCATCTAACAATGGCAAAAAATGCCCTAAAACAACGTAATGCTGATGAACTATGGTTTATTGTAAGTGCACAGAATCCTTTTAAAGTCGGAAGTTCTGCCTTTCATCATCGTTTAAATATGGTTCAATTGATGATTAAGCCTTATCACAAGATGAAAGTCATTGATCTTGAATCCAAATTGCCTTTGCCTTCCTATTCAATTGATACAGTTCGAATACTGAAGGCACAGAATCAGGATTGCGAATTTGAATGGTTAATTGGTTCGGATCAATTACCCACTTTAAATAAATGGAAAGAATATGACTTATTAAATCAAATGATTCAATTCATCATATATGCTCGAGATTTCAATATTGAATCTCAATTTCCAATTGTTACGGGTCCTGTTTTACCAATAAGTTCGACAGAAATCCGAAAGGGATTGATTACTACGACTTCACCACGCGTTCTACAATACATGACTGGATATGGTATATATCTGGATGAGATATTAAAAAACCGAGTTTCTCAAAAGCGGTATGATCATGTATTGAGAGTTAAAGAAGTTGCTTTAGAGTTAGCTGATGTTCATAATGTTGATAAAGACAGGGTGACACTTGCTTGCATGATTCACGATTTATGTAAGGAAGATTCGAAAGAAGATTTACTCAATACCATGAATGCGAATTACCCAAGTCTTGTCGGATTGCACCCGGCATTTTATCACGGATTTGCAGCGGCTTCGGAGCTATCAAAGAAATACTATGTTCGAGATAAGCAGGTTTTGAATGCGATTCGAGGACATGTTAATGGCGTATCAACAAACAAAATTGGAATGATTTTATATATTGCAGATAAATGTGAACGGGGTAGAGGCTATGACAGTGAGCCCCTAATAGCATTATCAAAACAAAACTTAGTTGATGGGTTTAAAGAAGTAAAAAAGGCACAAGATGCCTATTTAAGGAGACATAATGAATAATTTATTAGATGTAATTGTGAAAACAATTGATGAGAAAAAGGCAAATGACATTGTAACAGTTGATTTTAAACGAGAAAATCCACTCTGTGATTATTTTGTAATTGCGGATGCACCCAGTGTACGTCAAATTAATGCGATCGCTGAGTTTGTAGAAGTTGCAATTAAAAAAGAAGGATATAAAATCCGTAGTATTGAGCGTCAACATGGATCAACATGGATTCTTATTGATGCATATGATGTTGTTGTCCACTTATTTTTAACTGAGGAACGTGGTCATTACAATTTAGAAAAACTTTATCAGGACTATATCGATGAAAACGTATTACGATAGTCTTTTTGCTTCAAAAGAAGGAACTCAGTTATATAAAGAATTTATCATAAAGCATGCTGTTGGAACGTCACTACTAGAACTGGCATGTGGAACTGGCGATTTACTGAATGAACTTAATGAACAGTATGATGTTAAAGGTGTTGATCTCGATGATTCAATGCTTGCTCTCGGTTATGAAAAATATCCTGAATTATCGTCAAAGATGGTACAAGGGGATTTCTTAACCTACAATGACGAAAAAACTTATGACACGCTAGTATGCGTAGGTGATAGTCTTAATTACATTCTTACTGAGGATGATTTGTTGAAGTTTGTGGATCAAAGTGTAACACTTTCATCACACATTATTTTGGATTGTCATCATCCATACCGTTTGAATGAATTTGCGGATGATTATTATGAAGAAGGATCAACGGATTCCTTTGATTACGCATATCAAATTGAAGTTGATGGTTCACATTTAGTACATGTCATTAACTTTCTAGATGGAACATTTGACAGTGTATATCAATGGGTTTTTGATCCGCAAATTCTTATTGATGCTTACGAAAAACATGGTTATTCAGTAAGTACTTATACTGATTTTAACCAAGCTGGTATCAGTTCTGAAGGCGAAAAAGTAATGTTTGTCATTACAAAGGAGCGCATATGATTTTAATTATTGGTGCTATGCAAGAAGAAGTATTCGCATTAACATCATTGATGTCAGATGTTAAGTCCACTCGTGTATCGGGTGTTGATGTTTATACGGGTGTTCTTTCTAATCAAGAAGTCATTGTAGCGCAAAGTGGTGTTGGTAAAGTTAATGCAGCATACACCGCTTCTTCCTTAATCGGAGTATACAAGCCACATATTGTACTAAATATTGGAAGTGCAGGGGGTCTAAAATCAGATCAAAAGCACGGGGATATGGTTGTTGCTACACACCTTCAATATCACGATCTTGATATTGGTCCAGGTACACAGACAGATAAACGATTTATTTTTGAAACGGATGCAAATCTTTTCCAGACTGCCAAGAAAACGCTTGAGAGTATGGAAAAACGTTATCATGTCGGTCTTATCGTTTCCGGAGATCAATTTGTTACAAAATCATCACAAGCATTTTTAAATATTCAAAAACACTTTTCAGATGCAATTTGTGTTGAAATGGAAGCAACTGCGATTGCACATGTGTGTCATCGTAGCCAAACACCATTTATAGTATTAAGAGGCCTATCAGATGTTACGCATGACCCAGAAAATGACATTGATTTCGAACAGTACTTACCGTTAGCAAGTAAAGTGAGTGCAGCGTTGTGTCAGGCATTTATTCTAAATCTATAAAAAAAACGTACAAGTTAACCTTGTACGTTTTCTCTTTTGATTTGAATTGTTTATGATTTTTTGTTTTCAATTCCATAAGGACCAGTCCAAAGACCGTTATCAAAAAACCATGTTTTCAGATCGTCGCTTGTAAAGGGGTTGTCTTGTTTGAAGACGAGTGTAGATTTAACATCTACTTTATCCTTTTTAGCTTCAATTACGACAAATGCTGGATATTTTTCAACACCCAATAATTGTTTTAAGCGTGTTACAGATATGTTTTGAGCTTCAGACATATCAATTGAAATGATTTCCGGTGTGGGACGTACTTCTTGTTCTGTTGTTAAAGGAGCTAGTAAGGCATCTTCAACATAATCAGAATCAGAATCACTATCTTTGAGTAAAAATACGTGTTGTCCTGGATTATCATTTAAAAAAGTCTGGATTTCATTAAGTTTAATAACCGTTTCGCTCTTAGGCATACCGGCACGCAGCGTTAGAGCACTTGTTTTTGGTTTAAATTGATCGTATAAAACGACAAATAAAGATACGAGTGCAACTGCAGTAAACGCAATTAGAATAATTCGTTTTCGCATATTTCCTCCTAACGTAGCCAATAAAAGAATAGCACTTTGTAGACAGAAAATCAAATTGTTGGATACATCTTTCATGTTTCAGGATATTACGGTATAATAAGTCCATATAAGAATGGGGGTTTCTATGTTCCTCAAAAAGATAGAAATGCAGGGATTTAAATCATTTGCGGATAAAGTTGTAATTAACTTTGATGATGCCGTTACCGGTATTGTAGGTCCAAATGGATGTGGGAAAAGTAACATTAGTGATGCGATACGTTGGGTTTTAGGCGAACAGTCCGTAAAATCAATGCGTGGCTCGAGTATGACTGATGTTATTTTTAATGGGTCTGAAACGCGCCGGAAAGTCAATCTTGCGGAGGTTACACTTGTCTTCAATAATGAAGCACGGCCACTCAATAGTGACTACGAAGAATTAGAAATAACACGTAGACTTTATCGTGATACACGAGAATCGGAGTATCTCATCAATAAAGTTCCATGTCGATTACGTGATGTCCATGATTTAGTTATGGACACCGGATTAGGTAGGGACTCATTATCGATTATTTCGCAAGGTACAATTAGTTATTTTGCGGAAGCTAAACCCATCGAACGTCGTGTAATTTTCGAAGAGGCTGCAGGTGTTTCCAAATACAAAAAACGTAAGATTGAATCCATTAACAAACTTGAACGCACAAAAGAAAATGTTGATAGAATGCAAGATATTGTGGACGAAATAACACGTCAGGTTAGTTCTTTGAAGCGTGCTGCGAAAAAAGCGGAACAATACAAAGAAAAGAAAGCGTTGCTTGAATCGATTGAGGTGTCTGTGATTTGTCGTGAAATTAAAGAATTAGAAGAACTTATTGATTCCAATAAAAACGAAACATATCGCTTGGAATCGGAGATTGCTTCTTTAGAAACAAATATCGGTGTTTATGACCATGAGCTTCAAGAAAAACGTCAAGAAATATTCAAAATGGATCAAGATATCGTTAAGGGGCAAGAAAAGATTATGCAATTTGTTCGTGAAATCGGTATTTTAGAAACACGTAAAGTTGAAATTGATGAACGTCGTAAGTACACCTTGGAAGTTGGTGATAAACAAGCCAAAGCCCAAGAATTATTTGCGGCGATGAATGATGCGAAGCTGGAATATGACGAGCGTAAAGATCGTCACAAAAAACTGAATGCGGAAGTAGAACTTTTAACAGAATCCACTTACGAAAAGAATAGAGAACTGGCGGATAAGCAACAATCGCTCAATACCTTATTATCATCATTGAACCAATTGAAAAATCGATTAGAACTTGTAGTTCATCGTTTAGAACGACCTTTTGAATCACAAGCGGGCGTTCAAGCTGTTATGAACAACAAAGCTTCTCTTTTTGGAGTTCTTGATGCAGTCGGAAATGTTTTTACACCAGAGTCCGGTTTAGAGTTAGCGATTACAACTGCTTTAGCAGGGTCGATGGTTCATATCGTTACAGAAAATGATAAAGCTGCTGTGAACGCAATTAATTTTTTAAAGAAAAATATGTCGGGAAGAGCAACCTTTATTCCGTTAACATCCTGTAAGTCACGCTCTGTTTCTGAAGATGCCCTAACGGTTTGTGAGCATGCACCAGGATTTATGGGTGTTGCTTCAGATTTTGTATCGAATGATGCTGTGTTTGATATCTTAAAAGAAAGCTTGCTTGGGAATGTTTTAATTGTATCTACGATTGAAGATGCAAACCGCCTCGCGAAGCAATTACATCACTCCTATAAAATCGTTACATTGGATGGAGATGTAATGCACCGTGGTGGAACTATGTCCGGTGGTAAAACGAAAAACAACCAACAGTCGATGTTAACGCTAAAAGGTGATAAGGAATCGTTAGAAGTAGAAATCTCAAAATTAAAAGATCGTATCGTATTTTCGGAAAACGAAGTTCGAATGCTGCAAACGACAATTAAAGAGACGAATGATGTTTTAATGCAACGTCGTATTGCGCTAGCGCAATTAGAACCTCTGTTGGATGTTAAACGCTCTAAATATGAACGTCTACAACAAGAGTATGAGGAAATTAATCCAAATGACGAGTTTATGACGGAAGATGTTGTGGATGAAGTTGTTGGGAAATTGAATCGTGCTTATATGGAGCGCGATGAATTGAGTTCAAATCTTGCTTTAATTCGTGAACGTCGTTTGGCACTCGGTAATGATGTGCAACGTAAAGAAGTATTGATTCGTCAATACCGAAGCGATTTGAATAAGCTAACGCAAGAAAAACATCACGTTAATTTAAGTGATACGAAACATGCGACACGGCTTGAATCAAATCTTGAGCGTTTGTCCAGTGAATATCAAATGACCTTTGAATATGCACTTGAAAATATTTATGATGAATCAGCTGCTAACAGTCGCGATGAGGTTCTAAAGTTGCGTGGCGAAATTGCTGCGTTAGGAAATGTGAATCTTGAAGCCCCAGAAGAATACCAAGAGGCATTCGAGCGTCATGAGTTCTTAACAAAACAGCTTGATGATTTGATTTCTTCTCGCGATAAGCTTCTCGGAGTCATTGAAGAGATGGATCAAATAATGGTTAAACAGTTTAAAGAAATGTTTGATAAGATTAATGCAGAATTGGGACCGGTTTTTGGAGCGTTATTTGGTGGCGGTAAGGCAAAACTTGTATTAGAAGATGAGAATGATTTGTTAAATACGGGTATTGATATTGATGTGCAGCCACCCGGAAAATCTGTTCAAAACATTCGTTTGTTTTCAGGTGGTGAAAAGAGCTTAATTGCAATTTCGGTACTGTTTGCGATTTTAAAAGCCCGTCATGTTCCACTTTGTATTTTTGATGAGGTTGAGGCTGCGTTGGATCAAGCTAACGTTGAACGTCTTGCAAACTATATAAAGGATTTTAGTGATGATACACAATTTTTGGTGATTACACATAGATCTGGAACAATGGCGCAATGTGATGTCTTGTATGGCGTTACAATGCCGACACGTGGTGTTTCATCCATGCTTCGCGTGCGATTGGATGAAGCAATTGAATTAAAGGAGGAAGCATAATGGGATTTTTTGATATGTTTAAAAAATCGAATAAAAAAGATCAAAAAGAACAGGAACTTTACTCAACGGGTTTAGATTCTACTAAAGCATCTTTTGGTAATAAGTTAAAACAAATGTTCACTGGGAAACCAAAGTTTGATGATGCTTGGTATGATCATCTTTTAGCAGTTTTGATTCAAAGTGATGTCTCGTTGAAGAGTGCACAAAAAATTATTAAAACATTTAGAAAAAATGTTAAAGCCTCAATGAGTGAAGAGGAAGCATTGGAGACTCTTGTTGAAGTAATTTTAAGACAGTATGGTGATAATCTAGAACCTTATGCAATCGAACCGGGACGACTTAATGCAATTCTGGTTGTTGGTGTGAACGGTTCAGGAAAAACAACAACATGTGCTAAATTGGCGTACAACTATCAACAAGAAGGCTATAAAGTCTTATTAGTAGGTGGTGACACATTTAGAGCTGCTGGAAGTAATCAACTCAAAGTTTGGGCCGATGAAATCGGAGTGGACTTTGTTGGAGGTAAGGATAATCAAGATCCCGCATCAGTTTATGTTGATGCGGCACGATATGCCAAGGAACATGATTTCGATGTCATGATTTGTGATAGTGCTGGTCGTTTACAAAATAAAGTGAATCTCATGAAAGAACTTGAAAAAATGAAGCGTGTTTTAGAACGTGAAGTTGGAAGTATCGATCACACTTATCTTGTTATTGATGGAAATACAGGTCAAAACGGATTATCTCAAGCGAAAACCTTTACTGAAGTGACTCCTGTTAATTCTTTAATCGTTACAAAACTCGATGGTTCGCCCAAAGGCGGGGTGCTGTTGAGTATTAAAGATGAATTGGATCTCAAGGTAAGCCATATTGGTTTAGGAGAAACAGTGGGGGATCTTAGAGCTTTCGATATTGAAAGCTATCTGTATCATCTTGTTAATGATAATCATGAGCGTTGAGAAAGCAGTCGAGCTAAATCGACTCTTTGATTACTATGAAAGTTTGTTAACAGAAAAACAAATACAAGTTTTTCAATATTATTACCAAGATGACTTGTCATATCAAGAAATTGCGGATATCCTTAATATTAGTCGTTCGGCTGTTTATGATAACTTAAATCGAACAACCAGATTACTCGAAGAGTATGAGCAAAAGTTGGGAGTTGCGACATCCTATCAAAAATTATTTGATAAACTTTATGCCCTTGGGGATGGGGAAGTCAATAAAATCTTAGATGATTTCAATAGAGGAGGAAATTATGAGTAAAGTTTTAGCGGTAAATGCCGGAAGTAGTTCATTGAAATTTCAATTACTAGAAATGCCAGAAGCAGAAGTGCTTACAAGTGGAATTGTGGAACGTATTGGTTTAAATGATGGAATTATCACATTTAAATACAGCGATCAAAAAGATACCAATACATTGGATATTCCTGATCATCACGTAGCGGTTGATCTTGTGTTAAAAGGTCTTGTGGAAAAAAATATCGTTTCTGATTTATCAGAAATTGTAGCTGCAGGTCATCGTGTTGTTCATGGTGGTGAATATTTCCAAGGTAGTGCAGTATGTGATGAAGTGTCAGTAGCACAAGTTGAAGAACTTGCAGACTTAGCGCCATTACATAATCCAGCAAACTTGATTGGATATCGCGCATTTAAAGAAGCACTACCAAATGCAACACATATCTTTGCATTTGATACTGCTTTCCATCAAACTATGCCTGAAGAAGTGTTTATGTATGCTTTACCATACGAATACTACAGCGATTTAGCGGTTCGTCGATATGGTGCTCACGGTATTTCACATGAATACGTAGCACAACGTACAGCTGAATTAATGGGTAAAAAAGTTGAAGATGTTAACTTGATTACACTTCACTTAGGAAATGGTGCATCAATTTCTGCTGTTAAAGGTGGAAAATGTGTTAATACATCGATGGGATTTACACCATTAGCTGGATTAATGATGGGTACACGTACAGGGGATTTAGATCCTGCAATCGTAACTTACTTAATGCGTAAGCTTGATATTACTGCAGTAGAAGTTCTTGATATCTTCAATAAAAAATCAGGTATGGCAGGAATTAGTGGAATCTCAAGTGATGCACGTGATATCGAAAACGGCATCGACGAAGGTAATGAGCGTGCTATTTTAACACGTAAGATGTATGCACAACGTGTATTAGAATACGTTGGAGCCTATGCACTTCAATTAGGTCATGTTGATGGACTTGTCTTTACAGCAGGACTTGGAGAAAATGATACAGGGACTCGTGAAGCAATTTTAGATGTATTGCAACCAGGTTTAAAACTTGATTATGATCGTGAATTAAACAATAAAACACGTGGTAAGGAAGTTAAATTAAGCACTGATGCTTCATCAATGGATATTTGGGTTTGTCCAACAAATGAAGAATTAGTCATTGCGACAGATGCTTACCGTATTCACAATGAACAAAACTAAATTTCTAGAATACGTTGAGTCCTTTGATAAAATTTGCTTATTTCGTCATGTTCAGCCGGATGGAGACGCATTAGGGTCTCAAGTTGGACTTGCAAAATGGTTAAAGCTTAATTATCCTGAAAAGGAAATTTTGATGTTAGGAAGTGATCTTCATAATTTTACGATTTATGAACCCATGGATTGTGTAGAAGAACTCGGAACATTTTTAGCAATTGTACTGGATAGTGCAAACCAAGAGCGAATTGATGATCAACGTTATCAAGAAGCAAAGACAATCATTAAGATTGATCATCATCCTGAAGTGGATGCTTATGGTGATTTACAGATTGTTGATTCAGGTCGTGGAAGTGTTTGCGAAATTGTTGCAGACTTATTACACGATCTCCAAATGAAAATGGACGAATCCGTTGCGAATACACTTCTTTCAGGTATTTTGACGGATACACAAAAATTTTCAATTGAAACAACTTCATCAAAAACACTTCGTGCTGCAGCTTGGCTGATGGACGAAGGTGCGAATATCACAAAACTTAATCATGCACTCTTTTTACGAACACGTAGAAATTTTGAAATTAATCGTGAAATTCAAAACCACATTCAGGTTAAAGGTGCATTTGCTTATGTGATCATTGATCAGGTTTTACTTGACCAAATGCAAATTACAGAATCAGATGCGAAAATGTTTACTGGATCAATGGCTGGAGTTCGTGAGTTTAAAATTTGGGGATTGTTCATCCAGACGGAAGATGGAACCTTTAAGGCTTCGTTAAGGTCTCAAAACAATACCATCAATACCATTGCGCAACGTTATAACGGTGGAGGGCATCGTTTAGCCTGTGGCATTAAAGGTTTGACGCATGAAACTATGGATACATTAATCAATGAATTGGCAGAAACATCGCTATTATAGCGATGTTTTTTCATGTATAATGATGTTAGAGGTGGCAAAATGGCGACACACTTAATGGTCCGCAGTCATTATTCTCTTTTAAAGGGAATGATGCCTGTTGAATTAATCTGCGAAAAAGCAAAACATAATGAATCAAAGAGCATCGCCTTAACAGATCGGCATGTTCTTTTTGGTGCATTAGATTTTTATGATGCAGCACGTAAACATCATATTAAACCGATTTATGGCATGGAAATTACAATCTTGGAAGATGAGTCTTATTACGATTCATTAGTGCTTGCACGAACAAACGAGGGGTATCAAGGCTTAATCCATTTATCATATTTACTCTCAAAACAAGCTTATATTTCCGAAGCGGATGTAGTGCCTTTTGAATCTGAATTAATATTTATCGCGTATTCAGAACAAGGTCCATTTGAAAAAGGCATGTTGAGTAAAAATCTTGATGAGGTTGCGAATACGATGGAACGTTTAAAAAAGATGTTTTCATATTTTTATATTGGTTTATCCCATCAAGAATCCGGATTCTTTTCAAATGTTAATGATCAGCTCCGACAAATGGCTGTTTTACGTGAAATTGAATGTGTTGCACTTCCTAAAGTGTATTATGAAAATAAAGACGATGAGGAAGCGTTTCGAGCACTACAAGCAATCGATAAGAGCACGTATTTAGAAGATAAAACGCTTGTGTCTTCGCCGAATCGAAACTTTATTAGTGACGATGATTTTAAAGTTCTTTATACCGAAGCAGAGCTATCACTAACTGATACAATCGCTGAAATGTGTAATGTGTCAATTATGAATCTTAAAACGGAGTTACCGGAATTTGAAACCCATCAAGAAGTAAGTAATAAGGTTTTCTTAGAACAACTAAGTCACTTTGGTTTGAAACGGAGGTTAAACAATTCTGTTCCAGAAAAATATCGTGAACGCTTGAATTATGAGCTGAAAATTATCAACGAGATGAATTTTACCGATTATTTCTTAATTGTTTACGATGTTATTCGTTATGCTAAGAAGGCGGGGATTTATGTAGGGCCAGGGCGTGGGAGTTCTGCAGGTTCACTTGTCGCATATTGCTTGGGTATCGTCGAAATTGATCCCATTGAATACGACCTGTTGTTTGAACGTTTTTTAAACCCAGAACGTGTTTCAATGCCGGATATTGATATTGATTTTCCGGATGATAAACGGCAATACGTAATTGATTACGTGAGAAATAAATATGGTGATGATTATGTTGCGCACATTGTAACCTTTGGGACACTTAAAGCACGTCAAGCTTTCCGTGATACAGCACGTGTTTTACAAGTTCCCATTCGTAAAGTCGATCAAGTATCAAAGTTGATTGATCCGATGATGGGATTAAGAGACAATTATAATAAAAACAGTCGATTTAAATCGCTTATTCAATCAGAGGATCTTTTGAAAAAGACCTTTGAACTCGCATGTAAAATAGAGGGGATGCCAAGACATACTTCAACGCATGCGGCAGGTATTGTTTTAAGCAAGAAGCCGCTTGATGTTGTTGTTCCAGTTATTCAGTTGGATTCGGAAACAAAAGCGGTTCAATACGAGATGAGTCATCTTGAGTCCATTGGTCTTGTGAAAATTGATTTTTTAGGTTTGAGAAATCTAACAATTATTGATAATATTAGTCGACAAATTAATGAATCCGAAGCATTTGATATTATGTCAATTCCATTGGATGATCAAAAAACGTACGAACTAATATCACGGGCAGAGACGGTTGGTGTTTTCCAACTCGAATCGGATGGAATGAAGGCGCTTTTAAAGAAAGTTAAACCACATAAGTTTAGTGATATCGTCGATACAGTCGCACTATTTAGACCGGGTCCGATGGAAAATATTCCCTTGTACTTGGAAAATCGCGATCATCCAGAAAAGGTTAAATACATCCATGATGACTTGAAGAGAATTACAGAAAGTACCAATGGCATTCTGATCTATCAAGAACAGATCATGCAAGTTGCTCAAATCATGGCTGGATTTAGTTTAGCTCGAGCAGATATTTTAAGAAAAGCAATGGGTAAAAAGAATGCTAAAGAACTTGATGGTTTAAAAACAGAATTCATACAAGGATGTATTGATAAGGGCCATAAGGAAACATTTGCGGAAGAACTTTTCTCGCTTATTTATAAATTCGCAAACTATGGTTTTAATAAATCTCACTCCGTCGCGTATGGGTTAATTGCTTATCAATTGTCATATTTAAAGGCTAATTATCCTCACTTGTTCTATACGTATCTTTTAACCAGTGTTATTGGTAGTGAAGTTAAAACACGCCAATACATTGACGAATGTCGACGACGAAAGGTCGATTTGCGTCCTGTTAATCTAGAGCAAAGCCGTAACAGTTATACACTTGAGGGCTATGCAATTCGTTTGCCATTTACCGTTATTAAAGGTATTAGTAAGAGTATCGGTACCAAAATTCAAAATGAGGTTCATGATAATGGTCCGTATTTAAATTACTATAATGCCATCAGTCGTTTAAACCTTGTAGGAATTAAGAAAAACCAGTTTGAATTACTTATTCAAGCGGGTGCATTTGATTATTTAAATTCAGATCGTCTAAGTATGATTGCATCACTTGAAGAGGCATTGCGCTATGCGAATATCATTCGTGTTGAAAAAGATGGTCAATCATCATTAAATATGGATTTAATCAGTGAACCCATTTTTACAGTGGTATCTGAAAATCGAAGACAAGTTTTAAATGATGAATTGGTTGTTTTAGGATTTTATTTCAGTGAACATCCAACCTTACGTTTGAAGAAAAAGCATGAATCGGATTCGCTGATTGAGGTCAAAGTTCGTGATAAATATTTTAGAATCATCGCCATGGTCGATCGAATTAAGCTGCATCGAACCAAAAAAGGGGACCAAATGGCCTTTATTCAGTTAAGCGATGATACAGGTTTGATTGATGGAGTGGTATTTCCGTCAGTATATGATAAAATAAAAGTGAACCTAGAAATAGGAGCACTTGTCTTAGTGAAGGGGCAGATGCGTGAACCAGGATCTTTGATCATAATGGATATGTATCGATTTGATTCAAAACCGGAGTTTCACGAATCATAAAATGAAAGAGGTGAATTCACATGGTTAGATTTTTGATTGTAGATGATGAAGAAAAAATTAGAGAAGTTGCCAAGGAATATGCAAAGGCAACGGGGTTATTATGTGATGAGGCGTCCGATGGAGCTGAAGCAATTGAAATGGTCAAAAGTAATGACTATGATGTTGTGGTTTTAGATATCATGATGCCAAATCTTGATGGTTTTACTGCATGTCGTGAAATAAAGAAAATCAAAGATGTTCCGATAATTATGTTATCTGCACGTCAAGAGGAGTTCGATAAGTTGCTAGGGTTTGAATTGGGGATTGATGACTATGTCACAAAACCGTTCTCACCTAAAGAATTAATGGCTCGTATTAAAGCTGTGAGTGAACGTGCCAAAGGGATGAAACACAGTGTTTATTCATTTGGTGGTCTTGAAGTTGATATTACCGGACGTAATTTAATCATTGATGGTGAACGTATTAATGTCACACCGAAAGAGTTTGATCTGTTGGTCTTCCTGATTCAACATAAAGATCAAGCATTATCACGCGATGTGCTATTAGATAAAGTATGGAATTATAATTATTATGGTGACTATCGTACCGTCGATACTCATATTAAAATGTTAAGACAAAACTTAGGTCCATATCGTGACTATATTGTTACGGTTCGTGGAACAGGTTACAAGTTTGAAATCAACAACTAAGAATATGGCATTTCGTATTTGGTTCTATTTCCTATTACTAACAGGGATTATGCTGTTATTTTTATGGATGTTACAAATTTCGTTTATAGGACCTTATTACGAACGCAATCGATCTCAAACAATTCAAATGAAGGTTACTGAGATTGAACGGTTATTAGAACGATCGGATATTTCAATCGTCGAGGAAGCAACAGGAAAAATTCTAGCTACGGAAAATATGTGTATTAGTATCTATAATGATCTTGGGGTTCGTACTTATATTGGTGAGAACCCAAATATTCCTTGTCAGTTAAACAATCTTAAAAACTCAACAATGAAAGAATACATGATTATGGCTGACAATGCTCCGACCCATGATTTTTCGATTAATTTTAATAATGGAATTCATGAACAAGGAATGTATTTTTATGGAAGAAGTACACTTATAAATGGTAAACCCAATTATATTTTTGTGATTTCTCCTATAAAGCTTTTAGATTCAACGGTATTTGTTTTAAAAAGACAATTTGGATTGTTGGCTCTTGTAGTATTTAGTGTTGCGACAATTGTTGCTTTTATTTTATCAAAGCGGCTTTCAAGTCCTATTACTAAAATTACAAATAGTGCTAAAAAGTTAGCAGATGGCGATTTATCAGTAGATTTTGAAGGAAATGATTATTCTGAAGTTGAAACACTTGCCAGCACATTAAATTATGCTACACAAGAGTTTCGGAAAACCGACGAATTACGTAGAGATTTGGTTGCGAACGTTTCCCATGATATCAAAACCCCATTAACAATGATTAAAGCTTATGCAGAAATGATTCAGGATATCTCAGGAGATAATCCCGAAATGCGTGAACAGCATCTTAATGTTATTGTAGATGAAGTTAATCATTTGGAGCGTTTGGTAAATGATATGTTGACACTGTCTAAATACGAGGCCAATGTTTTTGATATTAAAGAAACTGAATATTTTATGTTACAGCAAATTCGTGCTACAACTCATTTATTCTTAGCGCTGGATCTGCATTTTGAAATTCATTGTGACCCCAATTTAATGGTGGTAGCGGATGAAATAAAAATGGGACAGGTTCTTTACAATTACATTAACAATGCCACCAAGTATGTTGGTAACGATAATGTTATCGTAATAAAAGCAGACGTTGAGGGTGATCTTGTTGTTGTTTCAGTGACAGATCACGGAATCGGAATCAGTCCGGATATTATTGATCATATTTGGGATCGATACTATAAAATTGATAAAAATTATCAGCGAAGTGGTTCCAGTAGTGGACTTGGATTATCGATCGTTAAAGCGATTTGTGATGCTAGTGGGTCAAAATATTGGGTTGAATCAGAACTTGGTGTAGGTACTTCATTCTTCTATTCCGTAAAAAAAGCAAAATAAAAGTTAGGATTAGCCTAACTTTTTTTATATTACTGAATAGGATCAGCGTTGAAATAAAGTGCATTTGTTTTAACGATATCATTACGTGATTCGAGTAATTCCTCAACCGTCACAAATTTATAACCTTGATCATGAAGTTTTTTTGCGGCACATTTAAACCCTTCATAACTTGACTCATAAATATCGTGAAGTAATATAATTGCACCGTCATGTTTATATTTATCAATTGTGTTACAGATTTGTTGAGGGTCACGAGATACCCAATCTTCACTATCCACAGACCAGTTGACAAATGTCACGGGAGCTCCCTTGCGAACTTCTGCATTTGCATTTCCATAAGGAGGTCGAACCATAAATGGTCCCTTTAAGCCAGATGCCTTAAATAGTGCTTCTTCAGTATTTTTAATCTCTTTATTAACATCTTGAATATCCATTGAATTAAAATCAGGATGTGTAAACGAGTGATTTGCAATTTGGTGTCCACGACTCACAATTTCTTTTACGATTGATGGGTTTTGGTTTACCCGTTCCCCAAGCATAAAGAATGTTGCTTGACCATCATATTTATCCATTTCATCCATAATTAGCTGAGTATTACGGTGATGAGGTCCATCATCAAATGTGAATGCAACCATTTTTTCTTTCGGATCAATACCACGATCAAGATATACGGGTGCAATTTCACCATTTGTTTTTTCGAAAGAACCAATTGAATGGGAGAAGTAATCCGTTATTTTAGACAAATCAAATGAGACAGGTTTATTAAAACCCTTGATGTTGAAGACAACATTTGATTTTGATATAGATAGTGCGGTGTCTTCATCCAAAGATGTCGCTTTGAGATAACTTTGGCGTTCCATTTCTTTCGGTTTGGAAAGTGTTGCTCTTACATCGCTGATTAATTTTTTGAGACCAAGCTCGTTAAATAAATCTGATGCTTTTACAAATTCTCCGCTTTCAATATCATATGTACGGGAAATTACATCTGTAATTTCGCTATTCAAAGATGTTTTAATATCTACAGTTACATATTTATCATGGACTTGATAAATCGAGTAATCCTGAAATATTTCAGCTTTCTTACCATCTTTGTTTGATAATCCTTTAGAACGCTCTTTACTTTGATTGGTAAATTCTTGAATCCAAGTATTTACTTTTTCATTATCAAGCGCTGGGTAGTGTAAAACAGTGACACGATCATCTGTTGCTTCTTTGATGACTTCATGATGACCAATTTTTTTATACTCGTTTGAAACACGTGTCATGTATTTCGGATACTTTGAGAAAGGATTAAATATCAAAGTAACGAGGATTGTTACAACGACGAGTAGTGCGGCAATCATCATAGCGACTGCCTTCATATTGAGTTTGCGTACTTTTATGCTTCGTTTTACTTTCATAGACGCACCCACAATTTTAAAAATGCTTTCATCCCAAATCCACCTTTCGATAAGATTTTAACATACAAACAGCGGAAATAAATTTTATTATGTGAATCTTAAGAGGAATTTAAGGAATAGAGTTATAAAACAGTTTTAATTGCAGATTTTTCGTGTTATTGTTGATTCAAATATATCGTTAAAAGTGTTAAATCTTTATTAATATTAAGCTTGGAATAGAGGTCATATTAATTCTCTAAAAAGTGCTTGACCTACTATGATTTTGTGTCTGATAAATCTGAGTGATTAATATATAAAATAATTTAGATATACACTAGACATTAGAATAGGACTGTTATATAATGTTAAGGCATTTAAAGGCGTAGTTGCATGTCTCTGGACGTACAACCGCACACTGTAAGGTTTAAGTGATTCGTCCACCTTACTTGGCGAGTCTTATGGCAAAAAATTGAAGGAGGTGTACTATGTACGCAATTATTGAAACAGGTGGAAAACAAGTTTTAGTTGAAAAGGATCAAACAATTTTCGTTGAAAAATTGGATGTTCAAGAAGGTGAAGAAATCGTTTTCGAAACAGTTGTTGCTGTTAAAAACCGCACACTTAAAGTTGGTACTCCATACGTTAAAGGTGCTACTGTAACTGCTAAAGTTGAAAAACATGGAAAAGGTAAGAAAATTACTATCTTCAAGTATAAAGCTAAAAAAGGTTCAACACGTAAAAAACAAGGTCATCGTCAACCGTATACTAAGTTAGTTGTAACTGAAATTAACGCAGGATAGTTCGATGATACATGTATCTGTTTTAATTAGCAAAGGGTTCTATAAAAAAATGACTGTTACAGGTCATGCCGGTTCTGGTGATCACGGATTTGATCTTGTGTGTGCCGGAGTTAGTTCCATTATGGTTGGTGCTCTTAACGGTTTTGATGCGTTGACTGATTCTGTAGGATTGATAATGACTCAAGAACCACTAATTGAAATTGAAATTAAACATAGTAATGAACTAAATCAAAAAATATTTGAGTTTGTATTGTTACAACTTAAAACAATAGAACAAACTCAATCTAAATATATCGAAATTAATGAAAAGGAGGTTACTTCATGAAATTCGTATTAGATATCCAATTATTTGCTTCTAAAAAAGGTGTTGGTTCGACAAAAAATGGTCGTGACTCACATTCAAAACGTTTAGGCTCAAAGCGCGCAGATGGTGAATTCTGTACAGCAGGTTCAATCTTATACCGCCAACGTGGTACAAAGATTCATCCAGGTGTTAACGTAGGCCGTGGTGGCGACGACACTTTATTCGCTAAAGTGGATGGTGTTGTTAAATTCGAACGCATTAGCAAAACTCGCAAATGTGTTTCAGTTTATCCAGTAGCTTAATCTGAAGCCCCCTTAAATAGGGGGTTTTTAATTGAAATGGAAAGGGTGATTTAATGTTTGTAGATCGCGTTAATATAAAAGTAGTAGCCGGAAACGGTGGTGATGGAATGACATCTTTCCGTCGCGAAGCATTTGTTCCACTTGGTGGACCTTATGGCGGTGATGGTGGTAAAGGTGGCGATATCGTTTTTGTCGCAGACTCTAATAAATCAACATTGCTTGATTTAAGATATAATCGTGTTATTAAAGCTTCACATGGTACACCTGGGAAGAATAAAAAAATGCACGGGGCCGGAGCAGATGATGTAATCTTAAGAGTTCCAGTTGGTACTATGGTTATTGACAACGAAAAAGGTATTGTTATTGCTGACTTAACAGAAGTGGGCCAACGTGAGGTTGTAGCTCATGGAGGACGCGGCGGTAGAGGTAATGCTCGATTTGCGACAGCAAATAACCCTGCGCCTACGTTTTCTGAAAAAGGTGAATTAGGTCAAGAACTTGATATCACAATTGAATTGAAATTACTTGCTGATGTAGGGATTATTGGTTACCCATCCGTTGGGAAATCAACATTACTATCAGTAATTTCGAGAGCAAAACCAGAAGTTGCGGATTACCATTTCACAACGATTGCTCCAAACTTAGGTATTTCAAGTAGTCCAGACGGTCGTTCTTTTGCTGTGGCAGATTTGCCAGGATTAATTGAAGATGCACATTTAGGAAAAGGTCTTGGACATGTTTTCTTAAAACATATCGAACGTTGTCGTGTATTAGTACATGTTGTAGATATGGGTGCAGAAGATGGTCGTGATCCGATTGAGGATTATAAAGTCATCAATAATGAACTTGAAAAATATAACGAAGACTTATTGAAAAAACCAATGGTTGTTGTTGCGAATAAAATGGATCTAGAGGTTGCACCTGCAAATTTAGAGAAGTTTAAAGCAGCATATCCGGACTTGGAAATTTTCGAACTTGTTACAATGGTTGGAGAAGGAATCGATTCGCTTCTTTACCGTCTTGCAGATATTCTTGACGAACATGTTGAAGAACGTATTGAAGAACAAAGTGAATCTGTTGTTTATAAATATGAAGCACCAAAACGTAATTTTGATATTGAACAAATTAATCAAACAAAATGGCGTGTTACCGGTGATATCATTGACCGTCAATTGCGTCAATATGAATTTGATACTGAGGAATCCGCAGTTCAGTTTGGGCTTGCTATGAAGCGTCTAGGTGTTGATCAAGCGCTCCGTGAAGCAGGTGTAAAAGATGGTGATATTGTAATTGTTGCAGATATTCAATTTGTTTTTGAAGAAGGTATGGTAGAATAATAATAGGTGATAATATGATTGCATTTATTTCAGGTGTTGCAGTGGATCGAGGAATCGATTATGTTGTGGTCGATAACCATGGTATTGGTTATCAAGTTTTTTGTGGGAATCCAGAAATGGTTACATTAAATGAGAGCATAATATTTCACACTTACCAACATGTGAGAGAAGATGCAATCATTTTATTTGGATTTGTAGAAAAACGTGAATTAGATATTTTTCGTCAGTTAATAACAGTCAAAGGGGTAGGACCTAAGACTGGGATTACAATTTTAAGCCGTTTTAGTGGTGATGATATCGTTCGTGCTATTGATCAAGAAGATATGGCTTTCCTTAAGAAACTACCGGGTGTGGGGCCTAAGATGGCTTCCCAAATGATGTTAGATCTTAAAGGTAAGTTTATTGCATCCGATACTCCTTCAACAACTAAAAAAGCATTACCACTTGTCGATGAAGCACTTGATGCTTTAGGTGATTTAGGTTTTAAAAAAGTGGAATTAAACAATATAAAGCATGAGTTGTCGCTTCTAAATCTTGATTCTGTGGATGATATGATTAAAGAAGGATTAAAACTCTTGCATTCAAGAAAGAGAGGGCTGTAGATGGAAGAGCGTCTTATGTCTGGTGAAGCGATTTTATCCGGTCAAGATTACGAAGAAAGTCTACGTCCTCAAACGCTTTCTGCGTATGTTGGGCAAGAAGGACTAAAAGAAAATTTAAAAATTTTTATTGAAGCGGCAAAATCGCGTAATGAAGCATTAGATCATTTATTGTTTTATGGTCCTCCTGGATTGGGTAAAACAACAATAGCGCATGTAATCGCAAACGAAATGCAAACAGGAATTAAAGTGACCAGTGGGCCAAGTATTGAGCGTAGTGGCGATCTTGCAGCAATCTTATCAAGTTTGGAGCCTGGTGATGTTTTGTTTATTGATGAAATTCATCGTATGCCTAAAGCAGTAGAAGAAGTCTTGTATCCTGCGATGGAGGATTTCACTTTGGATCTTGTTGTTGGTAAGGATTCATCAACAAGAAGCATTCAAATTGATTTACCGCCGTTTACGCTTATTGGTGCAACGACACGAGCTGGCGATTTGTCCTCACCATTAAGGGATCGTTTTGGTATTATTTCAAAACTTGAGTATTACAGTCAAGATGAACTTGAAACCATCGTTTCGAGAACAAGTCGTGTCCTCAATACAGTTATTGATCGAGAAGGTGTAAGCGAGATTGCGAAACGTTCTCGAGGAACTCCACGAATTGCAAATCGTTTATTTCGACGTGTAAGAGATTTCGCTCAAGTTTTAAATGATAATGTTGTTGACATTTCAATAACTAAGTTGGCACTTGACAAACTAAAAGTGGATCATTTAGGACTTGATGACGTAGATTTACGTTATCTACGTGGAATTATTGAACGCTTTGATGGTGGACCTGTAGGGATTGAAGCTATAGCCGCTTCAATTTCTGAAGAAACCATGACACTGGAAGATGTTTATGAGCCATATTTGTTACAACTAGGATTTATAAATCGAACACCACGTGGTCGTGTTGTAACAACAAAAGCATATGAACATCTAAAAATCGATGTAAATCAAAGGCTATTTGAATAGAGGTAGGGTATGAAAGTATGTATTGTTACAGGTGGTAGTGGTGGTCATATTTACCCCGCAATTACCTATGCTGATTTCATTAAAAAGAATCGAAATACAGAAGTTGTTTTCATTGGAAACGACCATAAAATGGAATCTTGGATCGTTCCAGAAGCAGGATATCCCTTTTTTGCGATTCACAATCAAGGACTTCAAGGCAGTATCTTTGATAAAATTAAAGCAGTTTTTTCTCAATTCGGAGCTTATCGTTCTGCAAAAAAACACTTAAAATCATTGAAACCAGATGTTGTATTTGCCTTTGGTGGATATGTTTGTGGTCCTGTAACATTTGCAGCAAAATCACTCAAGATTCCGATTGTTTTACATGAACAAAATGCGTATCCTGGGAAAGCAAACAAGATGATTGCAGATTCTGCGAAAGCGATTATTACATGTTATGAGGAAGCATTTTCAGGTAGAGATTATGTCCACTATCTTGGAAATCCTCGTGCTTCGTTAATCCATGAGGAAATTAATAGTTCGAAAGAAGTTGAACGACTTAATTTGGATTTAAATTTAAATACAGTCCTTATGGTTATGGGGTCGCAAGGCTCAACTGCTATGAATAAAAAATTCGAAAAATTTGTTAAGTATTATGATGACCCAACGACTCAAGTGATTATTGTTACGGGTCCACTTCATATTGATAACTTCAAAAAGACAGTTGGTGAGGTTCATCCCAACATTCGTCTCGAGGGATTTGTAGACCAAAAAGCGCTTTTACCGGTAATTGATTTAATCGTATGCCGATCGGGTGCTTCTACAGTAGCTGAGATTGAATCATTTGGTTTGCCGTCATTACTAATACCAAGCCCATATGTGGCAAATAACCATCAATTTTATAATGCTAAATCGTTATTTGATAAGAACGCTTGTGATATGCTATTAGAAGAAGATATCCATGATGACGTATTAAATAAACATGTTTTTGAACTGATTCGTAATAAACAACGTTTGGTTGAATTAGGTCATAATGCACGTAAGCTTGCAACGCCTGATGCGGTTTCGAATATTGCAGATTTAGTTGAAAAGGTGGTGGGAAACGATGACGCGTCGCAATAATCCTGAATTGAATGATGAGCGTGAGCCAATTGATAAAATTAAGGCTTCGATAGACCTTAAAAAGAAGACAATTCGTCGTAATAAGCGAAAACGTCGGTTGATTAAAATGCTTCAATTTTTAATTGTAATTGGGGTTCTTATAGGGATTTACTATTTTGATAAAAGCGATGCTTCTCGAGTTCACAATGTACGCGTGAATGGAAATGTAATTCTAAGTGACGCAGAAATCAAAGATGCGCTCAATATACATGAAAATCAACGTATCTATTTAACGTTTAAACCTTTCATTAATCATAAAGGTAAAAAAGTTAAGGGGATTGACAATATTGACGCTAATGTATATTATCGTCAAGGTATCATAAATTTAAACGTAACGGAAAAGAAAGCTGTGGGTTACACATTAGAACCGTCCATTCGAATTTATTTTGAAGATGGATTCTATAAAGAGTTGGAAACGCTTAATCCTTCAGTGATTGAACGTTTACCATTGCTTGTAGGGTTTACAGAGGAATCAATATCTGAATCTCTATTATCTGCTTTGGCTACCATTGATGATGGTTCTATGGCTTCCGTTTCTGAAATTCATTTCGAGCCTACAAAAGTTGAACCTGACTATATGAGGATTGTAATGAATAATGATTATTTTGTTTTTACAAATGTAGAAACTTTACCACAACTGAATAAATATGCTACTATTATAAGTGGGGCTGATTCGAATGCTCGTTGTATCGAGTTTATCGAGTACGGTCCAACTGAAGAAACACAGTCTGCTGTTGTTAAGGCATGTGGATCATAAAATATAAAAATATGAAAGAGGAGGAGAAATGATGGCGATTGAAAAAACCAATGAATTTGGAAAAATCAATGTTTCAAACGAAGCAATCGCAATGCTAGCTGGCGGTGTCGTGACAGAATGTTATGGTGTTGTTGGTATGGCCTCTCAGCAAGTCTTTAAAGATGGCCTTGCAGAATTGTTAAAGGGTGAAAATTATTCCAAAGGTGTAATTGTGCGTAAAGGGGATAACGGTTTTGATTTAGATTTATATATTATTGTAAGTTATAACGTTAAGATTTCAGAAGTAGTACTCGAAGTTCAAAAGAAAGCGAAATACATGTTAGAAAAAACACTTCAACAAAACTTTAATACGATTAATGTTTATGTTCAAGGTATTAAGGTTGTTCAATAATGAATACTATTAATGGCGATATCTTTTTGAAGATGCTTCAAAGTGGTGCCAACAATCTAACAAATAAGCATCATGAAATAAATGCTCTTAACGTTTTCCCAGTTCCTGATGGAGATACAGGAACAAATATGAATCTTACTTTTACAAGTGGCTTAACAGATTCTAAAAAAGCTGTTACATCACACTTAGGTCAATTATCCAAAACATTATCTCGCGGTTTATTAATGGGCGCACGAGGAAACTCAGGCGTTATCCTTTCTCAAATCTTCCGAGGATTTGCGCAATCCGTAGAAAATTTACAAGAAGCAAGTGTTATGGATCTTGCGGAAGCTTTCCAAAAAGGTAAAGAAGTTGCTTATAAGGCAGTAATGCGTCCTGTTGAAGGAACCATTCTAACTGTTTTACGTGAAAGTTCACAGGCAACCTATGAGTTTGTTCTTAAAAATCCAGAAATCTCAGTAATTGAGTTTTTTGAATGTTTAGTATCCGAGGCAAATACATCCCTAGATGGAACTCCTGAACTTCTACCAGTATTAAAAGAAGTTGGTGTTGTCGATAGTGGCGGTAAAGGTTATGTTACCGTTTTAGAAGGATTCTTAGCAGAATTAAAAGGAAACCCTATTGAACTTGAAGAAGGCGATGAGTCAAATCATGCAGCTGCTTCAGATTTCGAACATGATGAATTTGGTTATTGTACTGAATTTATCGTACGTCTCGATGAAGAATCAATCAACCGTTATAATGAAGACAAATTTAGAGCGCAACTAGAGGCACTTGGTAATTCATTAGTAGTTGTTACGGATGAAGATTTAGTTAAAGTTCATGTTCATACATTGAAACCAGGTAATGCTCTAAACTTAGCGCAACGCTATGGTGAATTTGTTAAACTTAAGATTGAAAATATGTCTGAACAACACAATACGATATTAGATGCAGAATCTAATGCTACTAAAGCACAAAAGCAACACAGCAAATATGCAATTGTTGCTGTTGCTGCAGGTACAGGTGTTGTGGATATGTTTAAAGAGCTCCGTGCAGAATATATTATCAGTGGTGGTCAAACAATGAACCCATCAACTGAAGATTTTGTTGCACTTATCAATAGTATCGATGCAGATCATATTTTTATCCTACCAAATAATTCAAATATTATTATGGCTGCAAAACAAGCTCAAGATATTTGTGAAGACAAAGATATACACGTTATTGAAACAAAAACGATTCCTCAAGGATTATCAGCATGTGTTATGTTTAATCCTGACGTAGATGTTGAAGATAATTTAACTGAAATGCTTGAAGCTGTTGCAAATACCAAAACAGGTCAAGTTACATACGCTATTAAAGATACGATGTTTGAATCCATTGAAATTAAACAAAATGATTTCATGGGAATTCTTGAAAAAGACATTGTTGTAACCAACCCTAATCGTTTAGAAACAACGAAAGCACTTTGTGCGAAGTTAATTGATGATGAAAGTGAACTTGTTACTTTAATCACGGGAGAAGATGTATCGGATGAAGAGGCCGAGACAGTTGTTGATTTTATTGAATCTACATATGATGTAGAAGTAGAATCACATCGTGGTGAACAACCAGTTTATTCATACATCATTGGAGTAGAGTAAAAGGGCTTAGCCCTTTTATTTTTTTATGAAACTCACGGATAAACAATTAAAAATCATTGAAACTTATGGTGCTGACACACCTGAAAGTTTCTTAATGGTTTTTCCCTATCGTTATGAGCGTCTGGAGGCGAAACCTCGAGATGCATGGCGACCAGGAGATACCGTTGTTTTTTCGGGACGATTATTGGGTGGTTTTAAAAATTTTACATTCCGTCGCAATCAATCAGTAACAAATTTTAAAGTTGTTTTTCAAGATGAGATTGTTCCTGTCGCGATTTTCAACCGACGCTATCTGAATACGCGCCATTACGAACACGGTATTGTGGTAGTTGGTGTCGTCGGAAAAGAAGGTAATATCACTGCGAAAACGGTAAGTAATAAGGATATTCAAGATATCGTTGGAATTAAACCGATCTATAGTCAAAAATCAGGAATTAAACAATATGAAATTGAGCGTTTAATCCTAAAGATTATGGAAAATGTATCGTTGCCCAACATTATACCTGTAGAATTTCAAGATCAATATAAACTTATGGATCGTTTTGATGCTGTTAAATCAATTCACATGCCACGAAGTGAAACAGAACTTCACCATGGTTTAAGAACACTTAAATATGAGGAGTTTTTAGCTTACCATCTTTCGATTACATTAAATAATAGTGATCGCGAGTATGGTGTCTCCAAGTTATTTGAACGCGCTAAGGTTCTAGAAGAAATTGAGATCTTGCCTTTTAAACTGACTGTTGATCAAAAACAATCTTTAGATGATATTCTTAATGATCTTGAATCATCTAAAAAAATGAATCGATTACTCCAAGGTGATGTTGGGAGTGGGAAAACTGTTGTTGCGTTTCTTGCTGCCTATGCAAACTATTTAGCGGGATATCAAGTCGCATTTATGGTTCCCACTGAGTTATTATTAATGCAACATGTTCGGTCTTTTCAGAAACTTTTTCCAGATATCAATTGTGTTGTGTTATCTCAAGGTATTGATCATCGAGACGACGTGATTCAAGCAATCGGTACTGGTGAAGCATCTGTTATTTTTGGTACGCATGCACTTTTTCAAAAAGACGTGGTCTTTCATAATCTCGGTCTTGCGATTATTGATGAACAACATCGTTTTGGTGTCGAACAACGTCGAGCACTCATCACAAAGGGAAAACGTATTGATACCCTCATGCTTTCGGCGACACCCATACCACGTACCCTTGCCGCGAGTTTATTCTTTGACCTCGATGTTTCTACGATTGCGACTTATCCAAGTCATCGAAAAGAAATCGAAACACATTGGATTCATGAAAATTCACTCCGTAGTATTATGAAGCCAATTCATGATCGTTTAAAGAATCAAGAGCAGATTTATATCGTTTGTGCAGCGATTGAAGAGGGTGAGCGGGCAGGTGTTAAAAATGTTCATACAATTTGTGAGAATCTTAAACCAGTATTCAGTAGTTATAATGTTGACTTTGTACATGGTAAAATGCCAAGTGAATTAAAGGCTTCGAAAATGCAATCGTTTGTTTCAGGGGATATTGATATTCTTATTAGCACAAGTGTTATCGAAGTAGGTCTTGACGTGCATAATGCCAATATGATGATTATTTATAATGCTGAGCAGTTTGGTCTTGCAACACTTCATCAGTTAAGAGGTCGTGTAGGGCGTGGTGGTAAGCAAGGTGTATGCTATTTGCTTAGCAGTAATGAAAGTGATGAAACAGCACATAGAATGAACGCGCTAGTTTCTTCCCATGATGGTTTTGAATTATCAATGATTGATATGAGACTTAGAGGGTTTGGAGATGTTTTAGGTCAACGTCAGTCGGGACTTCCAAACTTTATTCTGGGAGATATTATAAAAGATGAAAATATCCTTAAACAAGCTAAGACAGATGCAATCGCTATTTCTCAAAATTTAGATAATGCAGATTACCAAGAAATAATTGCGGATGTCGACCGCCGACAGTATTTTAAAACGACATAATGGTGTATAATATTATAAGGTGATAACATGACAAAATGGGATTTATTGGATTCTATGAAGATTCCATACTTTAATAAAGATTTAATTAATAATGCTTTTATTCATTCTTCTTATGTGAATGAGGCAGAAGAATTATTAGAAGATAATGAACGTCTTGAATTTATGGGCGATGCTGTATTACAAATTTGTGTATCAGAGCGTCTTTTTAAGCATCAAGATCATTTTAATGAAGGGGATATGACGCTTTATCGAGCAAAACTCGTTTGCGAAGATGCCCTTGCACAATATAGCTTAAAACTTAAACTCAATGATTATCTAATGTTGGGGATGGGTGAGGAAAAAAACGGTGGTAGAGTCAGAGTTTCAATTATCGCTGATTTATTCGAAAGTTTTATTGGTGCACTCTATTTAGATAGTGGTATCGATAGTGTTAATCGTGTACTTGATTCTGTAATGAATGATGCTTTTAATGAACTTGAATCCTTAAGTATTACGGATTATAAAACTAAGTTACAGGAGTATATACAATCTGACTCACGTAAGTCGGTCAGTTATGAAGTTATCAATGTTGTGGGTCCATCCAATGCACCTGAATTTGAAGTGGTTGTGAAGTTGGATGAACTTATTTTTGGCCAAGGAAAAGGCTTATCGAAAAAGAAAGCAGAACAAATGGCAGCGAAGGATGCATTTGAGAAACTTGTAAAATAAAAAAGGAGATGATATCGTGACCGAAATTTTTGACAAACTTGGAATTAATAAAAATTATTCGTTTCATTTTGAGGATGCGGACATTATCTCGTGTAAGTATAATCCAGAAAAAAAGAAATTGATTCTCAACGTGAAGGTAATGAATGCATTACCTTTTTCAGTCTATAGAGAGTTAACGAAAAAATTAAAATTGTATACAAAAACGGACGTTGAGCTTATTGTTCAGTCTAATCATTGTGAACTTGATTTTTTAAATATCAGTCAATATACGGATATGATTGTTCGTGCGAATAATTTAAGTGCTGTAAAAGAAGCATCGTTGCAACTTGTTGATAAACAGCTTAGGTTATTATGTATTGATCAGCATCACCAAGAAGCAACGTTACGAGAGTGTAATGCTTTGTGTGATGCATTAAAATCATTGGGTATTGATCTTGAAGTGGATGCGGAAATTTCAACGGGAAGCCTTGAAGATGAGGTATCCGAAATGCCTAAAATTGATAAAGTTGAAGTAGTTGATCGAAAAGTTGTTTCCAGAGTTCCGAAACGACGAAATGGTAAAGGAAACTATAATCCGATAAAAATGAGTTTACTTACGGATGAAGCACGTGATGTTTCGGTAGCGGGTAAAGTCTTTGATGTAGAAGTTCGTGAAACAAGAACAGGGAAATTCATTGCGAAGTATTATTTAAGTGATGGGGAATCTGCAATTTGTGTTGTTGATTTTGCGGACACTGAGGAAGAAATCATTTCCAAAGGTATTTGTATCCGTGTTTTTGGAACCTATGTGTTTGATGCGAAATATGAACGTGATTACATTTTCAAGATGGATCGTTATGAGGAAATTGATAATATTTTCCGTCGTTTTGATACAGCTGATGAAAAACGTGTCGAGTTTCATTTACATACGAAGTTTTCTGAGATGGACGGAATTAATGATGCCTCAGAATATATGGCGCAAGCTTTTGAATGGGGCCATCCGGGTATGATCATTACAGATCATACCGGTGTCCAAGGTTTTCCGAAAGCATATGGTAATCTTAAAAAATTACGATCGAAATATCCGAACCATGAATTTAAATTGGGATACGGTGTTGAGATGAATATGGTTGATGGTGAGCTTAAAATTGTTTCGAATGCTCATGGTGAATCACTTCAAACAGGATCCTATGTTTCTTTTGACTTGGAAACAACAGGTCTTTCAAATTATTATGATCACATCATTGAATTTGGAGGGGTTTTAATTGAAAATGGTCGCGTTGTTAAGAAGATGCAAACATTTATAAAAGCACCGGTTCCGGTTAGACCTTTTATTCAAGAACTAACCAATATAACGGATGCAGATCTCGTGAATGCGCCATCAATTGAAGAAGCGATGGATGAAATTTTAGAATTCTTAGGCGATCATGTGCTGGTGGCCCATAATGCGCAGTTTGATATTGATTTTATTCAAGAAACACTTCGTAGAATAGGAAAAGAACCAATTCAAAATGCAGTGATTGATACTTTAGATTTATCACGTGCACTCTTTGATAATCGACGCTCATATCGTTTGGGAAGTATTGCACGATTTATGCGAATTGGTTATGACGAAGGTGTTGCTCACCGTGCTGATTATGATGCCGAAGTATTATCGCTTGTATTCTTAGAAATGTTACGTCTTGAGCAATTGAGTACGATGCAGACGATTGATGATCTCCAATCTTTAAATAATGAATCAAGTTTTAAAAAATTACGGAAAAGTCATTGCACTGTAATTGCTAAAACACAATCCAGTATTAAAGATCTATATCAATTAATAACCCTTTCGCATACAAAATATCTTGCGTTTTTTGGTAAAACGTCAAAAGGGGATGCGGTCATGGCAGAGCCAAGAATTTTAAGGCGTGAATTAGAACGATTCCGTGAGAATTTACTAATAGGAGCAGGGTGCACCAATTCTGAACTCTTTGAAATTGCTATGAATAAAAGTCAAGAAGCACTTGAGCGTTGCGTTGCGTTTTATGATTATGTAGAGATTATGCCTTTAGACTTATATGCTCCTTTGTTGGAGAGTCAGGCAATTGAAAGTGAATCACGTTTACTAGATATTATTAATCGTATTATAGCGACAGCTACAAAGCTCAATAAACCGATATTAGCTGTTGGGAATGTACACTATAACCATCCTAGTGAAAAAGTAATCCGCGATGTTTACATCCATTCACAGGGGATTGGTGGCTCACGTCATCCCTTATATATTTTTAACGAACAACGCCGAATGGCTTTCGAGGCCCCGAACCAACATTTTAGAAGTACCAATGAAATGTTGGATGCATTCGCATTTCTAGGTGCAGATAAAGCCTACGAGTATGTCGTTAAAAACCCTGTAAAATTATTAAATGAAATTGAAGATATTTCACCCAAGAAAAAAGAGTTGTTTACACCTCATCTTGAAAACAGTGATGAGCTCCTCAAAGATATTGTTTACCATAATGCGCATAAGCTCTATGGAAATCCACTCCCTGAACTTGTTCAGGCACGAATTGAACGAGAACTTAAATCAATTTTTGGAAATGGTTACGGTGTTATTTACTATATTTCTCATCTTCTTGTGAAAAAGTCGCTCGATGACGGTTATCTAGTAGGGTCTCGTGGTTCTGTTGGTTCTTCTCTTGTTGCTACGATGGCTGAGATTACCGAGGTTAATCCGCTTGCGCCTCATTACGTTTGTGATAATTGCCATTACAATGAGTTCTTTCTAAATGGTGAGTACTCTTCGGGATTTGACTTAGACCCTAAAGATTGTCCGAATTGTGGCAAAGCGTTACATTGTGAAGGCCAAGATATTCCGTTTGAAACGTTTTTAGGATTCGAAGGTGACAAAGTACCTGATATCGATTTAAACTTTTCAGGAGACTACCAGGAATTTGCACATGCATACACCAAAGAAATATTTGGTGAGGAATATGTTTATCGAGCAGGTACGATATCAACGGTTGCGCAAAAAACTGCATTTGGGTATGTTCTGGGTTATCACGAGAGTATGAATATTACAAATAGTAATAATGCATGGAATACCTATCTTGCCATAGGAGCAGAAGGGGTTAAACGAACAACAGGACAACATCCTGGTGGGATTATTGTTGTTCCAGACTATATGGATGTTCATGATTTTACGCCTATTCAATATCCAGCAAACAATCCGGATTCTACGTGGTATACAACACATTTCGAATTTCATGATATTGATGATAATGTACTTAAACTCGATATCTTAGGACATGTGGATCCAACAGCGATGAAAATGTTAGAACGTTTAACCGGTGTTGATATTCATGATGTACCGATGAATGACAAGAAAACCTTATCACTTTTTGGTTCGACAGAGGCCTTAGACGTCGATGAGCGCAAATATCATGAAGTCACTGGTGGATTGGGATTGCCCGAGTTTGGAACTCCATTTGTTCGTGGAATGCTTGAAGCAACGCGCCCGAATAAGTTCTCGGATTTAGTGCGTATATCAGGTCTTTCTCATGGAACCGATGTTTGGCGTAATAATGCTGAAGAATTAATCAAACAAGGATTAGCGTTTGATAAGGTAATTGGGTGTCGAGATGATATCATGGTTGATCTCATGCATTATGGTCTTGAAGCGAAGGAAGCATTTACCATCATGGAAAGTGTTCGAAAAGGACGCGGACTTACCGATGAATGGATTGCTTCCATGAAACGAAATAATGTACCTGAGTGGTATATTGATTCGTGTCTAAAAATCAAGTACATGTTCCCTAAGGCGCATGCTGTAGCCTATGTTATGATGGCAATTCGTGTAGCGTGGTTTAAGGTTTATTATGCGAGAGCTTATTATGCAGTGTACTTTACATTGCGGGTAAACGCTTATGAGATTGAAACGATGTGTGCATCACAAGAAATAGTCGCAAGTCGTTTAAACTCAATTAATATGCGGTTAAAGAGTTTTGATACCAAAAAAGATGTAACAATTAAAGAAAAAAATCTAATTGATACACTGGAGGTAACACTTGAACTCCAAAGTAGAGGGTATAAAGTAAGTCCTCTAGATTTAGAGTTGTCAAAGGCTACGGAGTTCAGTCTGGATCCCCGCGATGATAAAGCAATTCTTCCACCGTTTAACGTAGTGGATGGTTTGGGTGATAACGTTGCCCGACAACTTGTGAAAGCACGCGAAGAACAACCATTTATATCCAAAAAAGATCTGATGACGCGAGGTGGAATTAGTTCTACTTCGGTCAAAAAACTGGATGAGTTGGGTGTTACTTCCCATTTACAAGATAGTAATCAGATGAGTTTGTTTTAGAAGATTAAATGACTTAAATTTATCTATTTTTAACTGCTGAAACTGGATGCATAGATTTGCTTTTACCTCGGTTTAAGTGTATAATATGCATATACTTTGAAACAGAGGAGTGGTTAAGCCACTCCTTATATATTGTCTAAGGAGCGATTATGGAAAAGTATTTAGAGAAAATTAAACCAACTGCAGAAGCACTGGGACTTGATATTATTGATGCAGAACTCATTAGTAATGAATTACTTGAATTGAGTATTGCACGTAAAGACTTCAAACCTGTGGATCTAGAAATCTGTGCGAAGGCTGGTGAAGCATTTGGTGAAGCATTGGATTATGAGATTGGTCTTGATGTAGGTTCTGCAGGTGCAGAACGTGTCATTCTTGAAGAAGATTATGATAATGTTGTTGATCAATACGTATTAATTAAATTTAAAAATCCAATACAAGGTGCTGACTATGTAGAAGGAACAGTAATATCCGTAGACGAAAACGAGGTTGTTGTATCTTATAGACAAAAAACAGCATTAAAGAAAATTGCAATTGAACGTTTAAATATTAAAATGCTAAGATTAGCGGTTAAAGTTTAAGGAGATAGTGAAATGAACGTTAAAAATGTTATATTAGCGATGCAAGAAATTGAAGATAATCGCAATATTTCAAAAGAGATTATTATTGATGCATTACAAGACTCACTGATTAAAGCGTATCGCAAACAAATTGGTGTTCCTGATGCACTTGTCGATGTAATCATTGATGAAAGAACTCAAGAAATGAAATTATTCCATAAATTTCTCGTGGTTGAAGAAGTTATGGACGATGAATTAGAAGTTGGAATTACAGAACTTCCTGAAGGTGCAGAAGGACTTCAAGTAGGCGAGTACTACATGATTGAAGAACCAATTGTTGAATTAGGACGTGCTGCAGCGACACTAGCGAAAAATGTTATTAAACAAAAAATTCGTGAAGCTGAAAAACAAGCTGTTTATGATGAATATATTGATCAACTCGGCGAAATGATTATGGCAATGGTTGAAAGTGTTGAAGAAAAATTTGTTGTTCTTAACTTAGGTAAATCTTTAGCAGTTATGCCTCGTGCTGCACAAATTGAAGGCGAAACATACCGTGAAGGTCAAACGCTTAAAGTTGTAATCACTGATGTTAACCGCGATACAAAAGGTGCTCAAATCCTTGTATCACGCGCTGATGCGATGCTTGTACGTCGTTTGTTTGAAAATGAAGTTCCTGAAATTTTTGAAGGACAAGTTGAAATCAAAGCGATTGCACGTGAAGCCGGTGAACGTACAAAAATTGCAGTTTATTCACATGATTCAGATATTGATCCTATTGGAGCATGTATCGGACCACGTGGTAGTCGTGTTCAAGCAATTATTGAAGAACTTAAAGGTGAAAAAATCGATATCTTTGAGTGGAGCGATAACATGGTTGAGTTAATCAATAATGCACTCGCTCCAGCAGAAGTGATTGCTGTTTATCCCAATGCGGATAATAAAGGCCTTGTTGTTATTGTTGATGATAATCAACTCTCACTAGCAATCGGTAAACGTGGTAAAAATGCCCGTTTAGCGGTACGTCTAACGAAACAACGTATCGATATTAAATCAGTGTCTGAAGCAGAAGCAGATGGTATTGATTATGTTTCACTAATGGCTGCTTACGAAGCTGAAATACGTTCTAAACAAGTACAAGAAGAAGTGAATGAAGAACTTGTAGTTCGAACTGAAGTTGAAGCAACTGTTGACGCAGAAGAAATTGTTGAAGTTGAAGAAACAGCAGATCTTGCAGAATCAATTATTGAAGAAGTTCAAGAAGTTGAACAAACAGAAGTAACGGATGTAGTTTCTGAAGAAATTATAATCGAAGAAACTGAAGAATCAGAAGAAGCAATTAAACTTGATCGCAAAGATGTTTTCAAACCACGTACAGATTATGTATCTAAATTTGAACAACTTGCAGATGCATCACGTAAAGAAGAACAAGATTTACGCCGTCGTAGACGTAAACCAGAACGTGAAGAAGATAAGCCAGTTAATACTAGTGAACTTCTTAAAGAAAAAGAGTATGATATTCTTCCTGAGTATTCACCTGAAGAGCTCAAACAAATTGAGAAACAACAGGCAGCTGAATCAAATTCATGGTTAGAAGAAGAAATCGACTTTGATGAATTTGATGAGTACTACGACGCCGAATAATCTTAGGAGGTGTGTAATGAAAAAAGTACCATTGCGCAAGTGTATCGTAACTGGAGAACAACATCCGAAGGGTGAAATGCTTCGTGTTGTTTTAACACCAGAAGATACAATTGAAATAGACCCAAGTGGCCGAAAAAATGGGCGCGGAGCATATTTATATGTGACGGAAGAGACCATTGAGAAAGCTCAAAAGTCTCGTGCTCTTGAACGTGCACTTAAAACAAAAGTTCCGGTTGAAATCTATGAGGAGCTTAAGAACTATGTTCGATAAACAAAAAATGTTAAATACACTTGGTTTATGCCAACGTGGACGTAAATTAGTTTACGGTGATGAATTGCTTCCAGCAATTACGAAAAACAAAGTGTATGCAGTTGTATTAGCGGATAATGCATCCGAAAGAACCCGAAAACAAATTCAAGATAAATGCAACACAGCGGGTATTCCTGTAATAGGCGGAATAACACGTGAAGAGTTGTCATGGTCAATTGGTATGACAAATCGTGTTGCTGTAGGGGTAAGTGATCGTGGTTTTAGTAAAGTATTTAAATCTTACTTAGTAGAAAGAGGTGACGTAGTAAGTGAGTAATAAAAAAAGACAGAGAAATAATAAAAACAAACAAAATCGTAATAATAAGCGTCCCGCTCAGGACAACTTTAAACCGAAAGATAACGTCGTAATTTCGGAAATTGAGTATACTGATGGTATTACGGTTAAAGATTTATCAGAAAAAATTAATAAGAGTCCAGCAGAAGTCATCAAGCTCTTATTTATGATGGGAACAATGGTTACGATCAACACTTCTTTAGATGATGATACAGTTCAGTTAATTTGTATGGAATACGAAGTTGAAGCAACTCGTGTAGAACCAGTAGATGAATTAACACTGGATGATGAAGAAAAAGATGATCCAAAAACACTTGAACAACGTCCTCCAATCGTTACAATTATGGGTCATGTTGACCACGGTAAAACAACGACATTGGATACAATTCGTAATACAGATGTTGTTGCAGATGAATTTGGTGGAATCACACAACATATTGGTGCTTACCAAATTACCCATAAAGGGAAAAAGATTACATTCTTAGATACTCCAGGTCACGAGGCTTTCACAGCGATGCGTGCTCGTGGAGCAAGTGTTACCGATATTGTTATTGTTGTTGTAGCTGCTGACGATGGTGTCATGCCACAAACACGTGAAGCAGTTGATCATGCTCGTGCAGCGAATGTACCGCTTATCGTAGCTATCAATAAAATTGACAAACCAAATATCAATATTGATCGTGTGTATTCAGAATTCAGTGATCTTGGAGTTATGCCAGAAGAATGGGGTGGAGACACTGTATTCGTTAAGATTTCTGCTAAATCAGGCGAGGGAATTGAAGAGTTACTTGAAACAGTTCTTGTTGCTTCTGAATTAGAAGAATTAAAAGCAAACCCAAATCGTTTAGCGTTTGGTACTGTTATTGAAGCGAAACTCGATAAAAGTCGTGGACCGGTTGCAACCTTACTTGTTCAAAAAGGAACATTACGTCAAGGTGATCCAGTTGTAGTAGGTACTACATTTGGTCGTGTACGTAAAATGGTTGATAACCGTGGTCGTGAGTTACAAGAAGCATTACCTTCAATGCCAGTTGAAATCATTGGTTTAAGTGATGTTCCAATTGCGGGTGATTCATTTAGAGCGTTTAAAGATGAAAAGAGCTCACGTGCTGTTGCAGATAAACGTAACCAAGCTCGTATCTTAGCGGATCGTAATCAAACAAGTGCATTAAGTCTTGATGATTTATCACAACAAATTGCTGATGGTGAAATTCAAGATATTAATGTTATTCTAAAAACAGATGTTCAAGGTTCAGCAGAAGCTGTAAAAGCATCGCTAGAACGAATTGAAGTTGGTGATGGACATGATGTTCGTGTAAACGTAATTCGTGCTACCGTAGGTGGAATTACCGAAAATGATATCATGCTTGCATCTGCATCAAATGCAATTATTATAGGATTTAATATCCGTCCTACTGCAGCGATTCGAAAGAAAGCTGATGAAGAGGGTATTGAAATTCGTCTCTACAATATTATCTATAAAGCAATTGAAGCTATGGAAGCAGCGATGAAGGGTATGTTAGCGCCTGTATTCGAAGAAAAAATCTTTGGACAAGCTGAAGTACGTGAAATCTATAAAGTTTCTAAAGTTGGTACAATTGCTGGATGTATGGTTACAGATGGTAAAATGCTTAAAGAATCTGGAGTACGCTTAATGCGTGATGGTGTTGTTATTTATGAAGGACAAATGGCTTCATTAAAACGATTCCAAAATGATGCAAAAGAAGTATCTCAAGGATTTGATTGTGGTATTACTATTGAAAACTATAATGATATCAAAGAAGGCGATGTTATTGAATCATTTGGTGAAATTGAAGTTGAACAAAAGTAGAACAGAGGTAATTTAATATGACAGTTAAAAAAGAACGTATTGAATCTATCATTAAGCGTGAACTTGCACCAGTTATTCAAAATCGATTAAATGATCCAAGTTTAAAATTTGTAAGTATTACAGAAGTGGATGTTACCAATGACTTCTCATTTGCTACAATCTATGTTAGTTTTTTAGAAGATTCTAAGAAACAACCTGGAATGGATGCTTTAAATAAAGCTAAAGGCATGCTTCGTTCAGAAGTAAGTAAAGCATTGAGTATTCGTCGTACTCCTGAATTAATTTTTAAACTCGATGAATCATCAGAATATGGTGCTAAAATCGATGGTATTTTAGAATCGCTTAAAAAATAAAAAAAAGAAACTTGGATTAATTTCCAAGTTTTCTTTTATAAAGTGTTGCTACCACAATAATTTGTTTGGTATAGTAATGTTAGTGGTCATTTTGTAGTCTAATATCTTCATAACAGTGAACTTGTTTTAAAGCAATTATCATCGATATAGTGTTTCGTCATATCTTAAAAGGAGCATAAATTATGATTAACAATACAGATGTATTTTATACCATTGTAAGTATTATGTGTCTCATTTTTATAATGATTGCGTTGTTGTTAATAATCTATGAATCAAAAGAAAGTTGGAATAAACAAATACATAGATACACAAACTCTATCTATTTGTTAGTGTTTCCGATTATTTTATACATCGAAAAGCCAGGCACAGATATTGTAATATTCGCTTATTTGATTATTTATATTTGTTTTATCATCATCCGAAGAATAATATTAGAAAAAGAGACGCTGTAGTCTTTTTTTTGAGCGTGAATCGTTTATGTTGTCTGTGATTTTAGAAATTAACTTGAACCTAATCCAAGTTAATTTGTACTAAATAGGGTGTAAAAAAACGGCCATGAGCCGTTTTTTTTTATGATTAATTATACTTTCATGAATCGTGTTAAGAACTGTTTTGTACGTTCTTCTTTCGGGTTTAAGAATAATTCTTCGGGTGAACCTTCTTCGAGAATAATACCACTGTCCATAAACAGAATTCGATCGCTTACTTCACGAGCAAAATCCATTTCATGCGTTACGATAAACATTGTGTAGCCTTCTTTTGCTAAGCTCTTAATAACTTCGAGTACATCTCCGACCATTTCTGGGTCTAGAGCTGATGTAGGCTCATCTAAGAGGAGAAATTCTGGTTTCATGCATAATGCTCGTGCAATCGCAATGCGTTGTTTTTGGCCGCCTGATAGTTGTTTTACGTTTTGATCTTTAAATTCTACCATCCCAACACGTTCCAGGTTTTTAATCGCTTCAGCCTCAGCTTCTTTCGGATCAACTTTTAAGACCTTAATCGGTGCGAGGGTACAGTTTTCTAAGACCGATTTATTATTGAAAAGGTTAAAGGATTGGAAAATCATTCCTACTTGGGATCGATACTTATTGATATCCATTTGTTGATCAGTAACATCTTCATTATTGAAAGTGATGGTACCATTATCAAAGGTTTCAAGGAGGTTAATGCAACGAAGAAGTGTTGATTTACCACTACCACTGGATCCAATACATGAAACAACTTCACCTTTTTTAATCTCAAGGTTTATATCTTTTAAGACTTGTAATTCACCAAATGACTTATTTAAATGGGATATGGATAAAAAACTCATTGTTAATTACCTCCTTCTTTTTTACCAAAATGAACTTTATGGGTAACTGATGCGGGATAACTTCCTTTTGGTGCATCCATTCTTTTTTCAATCATATTCAAGATTTGAGTTGAACAAATTGTAAGGACTAAATAAATGAGTGAAACAATAAAGAATGGTTCCATTTGTCGGTAATAAATACCTGTAAGACGATTCCCTTGGAAGAATAGTTCGGAAACTGTAATTACATTTAATACGGATGAATCTTTGATATTAACAACAAATTCATTCCCAATAGCTGGAATAGCGTTTCGAATCGCTTGCGGTAAAATTACATAGCGTAATGTTTGTGCTTCCGTCATTCCAAGTGAACGTGCAGCTTCATTTTGACCTTTGTCGATGGCTTGAATACCAGCACGAATAATTTCAGACATATAAGCAGAGGTATTAATCGATATAATGATAATCCCTGCAGTAAGTGGTGAAATGGCAACCTCTAATCCACGTAATCCATAATAAATTAAGATTCCTTGAACCATCATTGGAGTCCCACGTAAATACTGAACATATGCGGTTACAATGACATTCATGATACGTTTAAAGAGTCGTGTGATACCTTTATCGCGGTCACTAATTTTAATTTGTCGTAAGCCAGCAATAAAGAGACCGATAATTAAACCGAAAGAGGTACCTGTTAAGGCAATAAGCAATGTGATACCTAATCCATTCAAGAATAATTTCCAATTATTTTGAATAAGGAAACCGACCCCTGCGAAGAATCCACTTGGCATTAGTTTTGTTTGGTCTTCATTAGAACTTGGTTGGCGCTTGATAGCGTCAGACATCATTACATCACGTTGTTCAGGTGATAACTTGCTTAATGCATTATTTACATCACTAAGGAGTTTATCATTTCCTTTCGCAATACCAATTGAAACAGTAACTTCTTCTGCGTCTACGATAAAACCATTATTTCCTTCAAACTCAACAATTGATAAGTTGGGGTTACTACTTGTGATTGCAAGTGCAACGGGTTTTTCGGAAACAAATGCATCAATCGCATTATTATTGACAGCGGTTGTTAAAAACGGAAATGACTCAAGTGGTACGCCATGCTTTACAGCAGGAATTTGATCCACAAGTTGATCATGCATAGTACCAATTTGTGCTGATACATGAGCACCCGAGAAATCTTGAAGTGTTTTTGCATCTACATAAGGACTGTTTTTCTTGGTTACAAGTACCATTTGACTTGTATAGTACACATCAGTAAAATCAACTTCTTGACGACGTTCTTCTGTGTTTGTCATTCCTGCAATAATAAGATCAATATCACCAACTTTAGCGGATTCGAGTAAGCCTTTAAATACCGCGTGTTCTTTGATGACTAAATTACGATCGAGTTCTTTAGCGATATGACGAGCCATTTGAACATCATAACCATCACAATAACTATGACCATCGGATAATGGTTCTGTAAATTCTGTTTCTGTAGATTGTGTCCAGTTGAATGGGGCATAGTTACATTCCATTCCAACCACTAAATCATCCTGTCGATGACCTGAGTTCGTACAACCAGTAATGGTTAATAGAACTAGAAATAAAAGTAATACTTTTTTCATGTTTTTGCTCTGCATAACATGTCTCCTCCTAAAAATAAACAAAAAAGACCCACGCTAGAGGTCCGTATTGAAATAAGGATAGTCTAGCTCCACTTCACTAAGGAAGGAGTGTTATAGGTATTTCCTATAACCCCACAGTAAAAATTTGCGGTTTTTACCGTTCGGCGATGGTTGCCTTTTTGTATCTTCAAAGCCTGCAAGCTCCAATACATACTTATCTGCATCGCTACCTCTAATATTGTCTTTTAATAGACTAATCATATCACTCAGTGAAATTAAGTCAAGTTTGGTTTTGACTAATTGTGAAAAACCTATATAATTTATAGGTAGAAATGAGGTTCTTATGGACGGTATCTTATGTATTAACAAACCACAAGAAATGACATCGTTTGATGTGGTAGCGAAAGTGCGAAAATTATTAAAAGTCAAAGTAGGGCATAGTGGAACTTTGGATCCAATGGCCACAGGTGTTTTAGTGTTAGCAGTGAATCAAGCAACGAAAGCACTTCCTTATTTAGGTTTAAATGACAAAACGTATCGAGGGAAATGTAAGTTGGGTATGAAGACTTCAACCGGTGATATTTGGGGAGCGGTAGAAGAACAAGCGTCTATACCGCAATATTCGAGAGAAGATGTTTTGACATGTTTTGAGAAACTTACGGGCCCTCAAACACAACGCGTTCCGAAAGTTTCCGCAAAAAAAATAAATGGTAAAAAATCCTATGAGTATGTGTTCAATGATGAAGAGGTTAAACAACTCTACACAGACATAACAATCTATAATTTAGAACTTATTGCTCTTGAAGGTGATGAAATTGAATTCAGAGCGTTCGTGTCAAACGGTACTTATATTCGTACCCTTTGCGAAGATATTGGTATGTTGTTGGGTACGCTGGGGACGATGTCGGCTCTAGAACGTGAACAGGTAGGACCTTATACGCTTGAGAATGCTTTGACTTTAGAAGCGTTGACGCCTGAAACTAAGTTGATATCTGTAAAAGATACAATTGCTTTACCTAAAATCGTAAACCCCCGCATGGAGGATTATGTTAAAAATGGAAAGAGACTTGAATTAGATATTGAAGAAGATCAAGTTCTTATTGATACGGGCACTTATTATGCCGTATACGAACGAGAACATGAAACAACATTTAAATCAGTAAGAGGACTTTGGTAATGAAACAAATTACAATACGAGATTATCTACAACTTCATCGTAATGATCATCAACTCGCAGCATGCATTGGTTATTTTGATGGCTTACATCGAGGTCATCAAATTTTAATTAATGAAGCAAAAAAGATAGGTCAAGAGTTTAATTATGAAACAGCACTTATAACATTTGATCCAGATCCTTGGACTGTGATTCATAATAAATCTCATGTAAAACATCTAACACCAATAAAAGAAAAAGTTCGTATTGCGGAATCTTTAGGTATTGATTATTTGATTACCATTGAATTTACGAAGGATTTATCAAAATTATCACCACTAGAGTTTATAGAGAAAATCCTTGTGCCTCTCAATGTTAAGACACTTATCTGTGGTGCAGATTATAAATTTGGTTATCGTGGTGAAGGGTCTGTTGATGATTTAGAGGCACTTGGGCATTATTATTTTGATACCCATGTTGTCCCTTTAGATCACGTGAATGAACAGAAAATCGGCACGACGGCAATTACACAAGCGATTTTAAATGGTGATGTACAACAGGCAAATGACTTATTAGGAAGACTTTATTCAATAAGTGGATTTGTTGTGGGTGGTCAACATCGTGGGCGAGAAATTGGGTTTCCTACGGCTAACATGGATGTAGTAGACGAATATGTTATACCAAAACAAGGTGTATATGCAGGTTTTGTAGAGGTTAAGGGAACAATGTATCAATCGGTCATAAATATTGGTCATAATCCAACCTTTAATACAACGGAACATTTATCTCTTGAAACATACATTCTTGATTTTGACGAAGATATTTATGGTGAAGTAATTAAACAATCCTTTGTGAAGCGTCTTCGTGATGAATTGAAATTTGATTCCATTGAAACGCTTGTCGAACAAATGCATCGTGATGTAAAAGAAGCGAGATTGATCCTTGATGAAACTAACGGCTGATTATCAAAAAATGCTCATCGAATCATTTGGTGAACCACAATATCAAAAAATTATAGCGGCATACCAAATGGATTCCGTTCATGGATTAAGACTGAACCCATTAAAACCATGTGTTTTACCTTTTAGTGGAATAGCTTCACGTATCGATCCTACAATTCTAATACCAGATGATTATGCAAAGACAGTAACACATCCTTTAAGCCATGCAGGATGCTACTATATTCAAGACCCTACAGCGACAACACCGGTCAGTGCGTTAAGGGTTGAGCCTAATGACATTGTTCTGGATTTGTGTGCCGCACCGGGTGGCAAAACGACACAAATTCTAAGTGCATTAACAACAGGGTTCCTAATAAGTAATGAAATTGATTCCAAACGTAATATAAAATTACAACATAATTATGATCGATGGGGTTCCGAACGTGGCGTTGTTACACAAATGGATACGGATGAATTGGTAGACAAGCTTAATAATACCTTTGATAAAGTGTTATTGGATGCACCATGTAGTGGAGAAGGTCTATATCGTCGTACTCCTGATTTTGCCCTTGAGTTTAAAAATTCTGAACCCCTCCGTTTTAGTCGACTACAAAAACAGCTGCTCGAAAATGCTTTTAGGGCATGTGTCGATGGTGGTGTGATTGTCTATTCAACATGTACTTTAAATTTTCACGAAAATGAACAAGTTATTCTCTCTTTTTTGGAGGAACATCCAAAGTGTCAATTAGAACCTGTAGACCTATCCGAGAAAAGTAGTGGATATCTTGGATTAGGAGAACAAGTTGCCCGTTATTTTCCTTCCAAAGATGGTGAAGGGCATTTTATAGCTCGAATTCGCGTATATAAAGAGAATACAAGCCGTCATCTTCTAAACTTCGGTATCAATGAACCAACATCTTTTAACTGTTTTGATCGGAAGTTGGTTGGAAATATACAAGAAAAATCAGGTAAAATTTATGGACTTCGTCATCGAGGTTTTCTTGATGAACCCCTCCATATAACGCGTGATGGTGTTTTTATCGGAGAAATTAAGAAAAACCGTATTGAATATAGTCATACACTTGCTCAATCGCTTAATTTCACAGATGTTTTTGAACAACTCGAATTAGATCTGGATACAGCTTATCGCTACCTGTATGGACATCCTATTAATACGACAATAAAAGGAATTCATTGTGTTACATATCAAGGTCATGTTTTAGGTTTTGTCAAAGGTGATGGAAAAAAAGGGAATAATCGTTATCCTAAGGGATTACGCAATAAATTTGAATCCTATAAATAAAGGGAGGGAAACATGGTTGTAAGTAAGCGCACGGCAATTGCCAATATCAAAAAAGAAACTGGATTATTTCTTGAGGAAAATATGAAGCATTTTATTATTGACAATGCATCGATGGAATTTTATGCCATGGCTGTAGATGTGAACTCTCAAAATGGTATGCTAAGCATCTCTCTCAATACAGATTTTGATTTTAAAAAGAAATTACTGCAGTATCGTATCCAAAGTCAAAATGATCAATATAATCAAAACGATGCAATCGAAAGGTTAAAGTTCACGACGAATGAGTGGCATTATCAAGCTTTCGCATCGATGTGTCCATTAAATGAAGATTTATATGAACATTATTTTAGTCAAAATTTTGAGACGTATCTGGATATAATTACAGCATGTTTAATTGAGTTTAAAGACACTGAAGCATATGATATGATTCCGAAATGTGACTGCTTTTCAATTTTTTGTAAAGCGGAGGAAGAACCCCATAATATCTCATTAAATCGAATCAAACGCATCGAAGATAAAATGGTCATTTGAGCCGTCTTAAGAGATAATTGTTAAACCTTTTGTGTTCTTGCTTTTGTTTAGATTTTTTTTCTGTTATAATTAGTTTAGTAGGTGATAAATATGTCAAATGAATATGTCTTAATTCAAAATGAGAAGACTGGTCTTGGTCAAATTGCAATTTCGAACAATGTTATTAATCATATTGTTCAGATTACAGTGAATGAAAATGATGCTATCTTTTTTGAAGATGGATCAGGTAAAAAATCATTGATTGTTTCAAATGAAAACGGTCATGTTAATGTCGATCTTAAAGTACGCGTAAAATATGGTAAAGATGTTGAACGTGTATGTCGTGCATTACAAAATGATTTGCAACGCAACATTGAATTAATGGTTGATTTCAGTAATACTTCAATCAACATTAACGTTGTAGGATTTAAGTTTAATTAGAAGCAGGAGTCTGCTTCTTTTACTGTGGAGGTTTTTTTATGGTAATGTCGCGATATAACGAACGGCAAAATGCAATGTCAGCAATTTATATTCATCTCTTGAGAGAGCAATCCATGCAAGAGGTTCTTGAAGATAATCGCTTCGTATCAGAAGTTGGCACATTTATTCAAGATTTCAATCTTCAGGATGAAATGTTACAAGTAGTGATGAATGTAGAAGCACGTAAAGATATTTATTCGCGAGCAATCGATCATTATTTAACGAAATGGCGTTTTGACCGTTTAGGATTTATTGAACAAGCGATTCTTCTAATGGCTTGTGCTGAATTAGAACTCGGTTATCAAGATAAAGTTGTTATTGTTAATGAGGCGGTTAATCTCGCTAAAGATTTTTCAGACGAGGAATCTTATAAATTAATTAATGGAGTCATTGATGCACTATGATAACTCAGGATGTAATTACGGTTACAGAATTTGTTAACGAATTAAAAGGTGTTATTGATCAACATCCTTCTTTTAAGAATGTCGCATTAGTCGGTGAGCTTTCGAATTTTAAAGCACATCATAGTGGGCATTTTTATTTTTCCCTCAAGGATGATAAAAGTAGAATTACTTGTGCTATGTTCCGACGTAGTGCAAGCAAAGTATTATTCAGACCTAAAGATGGTGATAAAGTTGTTATCTTTGGACGCTGTGAGGTTTATACCGATACGGGAACTGTCCAAATCTATGCTGATCGTATGAATCTTGATGGTTTGGGTGACTTGTATATTCAATTTGAAAAATTGAAAAAAGATTTTGAAGATCGTGGATATTTTGATCCCAATCATCGTAAAAAAATCCCTAAATATCCGCAACGAATCGCTGTTATTGTTGGTGAAAACAGTGCAGCTTATGCTGATATTACCCGTACACTCCAAGAACGATGGCCAATTGCCAAGCAAATTGATTTGTTAGCCTATGTCCAAGGAGACAATGCCTCTAAAAGTTTGGTACAACAAATTCAAAGAGCACATCATGAACAAGCAGATACGATTATTTTAGGACGTGGTGGGGGATCAATTGAAGACCTCTGGGCTTTTAATACACCGGAAGTAGTTGAATCAATTTTTAAAAGTGAAATTCCAATAATCTCTGGTATTGGACATGAAAGTGATGTTACTTTATCCGATTTTGTTTCAGATTATCGAGCTGCAACGCCCACTGCTGCAGCTGTTGCAGCGACACCAAACTGGGTTGAGATGAAAGCGATGATTCGTGATTATAAAAACCAGTATTACCTTGCGGTACGAAATAAATATCTTCGACGTTCAGGTGATTATACATCGTTGATTCAAAGTAGTGCTTTAAAAGATCCGGTGCTTTTTGTTGAACGTAAACAACAAAAATTAGATACCTTAACCGTACGGATCACACATCAACAAGTTCTATTTGATGAATCAAAACGAATGCTCGCATTAATATCGAATCGTATGGAAAATTCATTATTACTGAAATATAACAACTCGTCTAATATTATAAATCAATATCTCGGTTTGAGTTCTGCGACAATTCAACAGAAGATGACTCAATCACTTCAAAAAGTTGATATGATGCGAAGTCGTTTTGACTTTTATTCGCAGTATATTGATCGAAGTATTAAGCAAAATCAAGGAATGATTCAGCAGTATGATGAACGTTTTTATTCAATTATGGAACGCGGGTTGAACTTGAAAAAAGAGCGTTTAAACGATATACTTAAATCATTAAAGTATCGTTCACCACTCGATGTAATTCAACGAAATTTAAACCAAGGTTATATCATTCCACGTGTAAATGATATCCATGTTGTAAATGCAGAGTCCGTTAATGTTGATGATCGAATTCAATTAGAATTTAGAGATGGATTTGTGCTAACACAAGTCATCAGTAAGGAGCCCAAAGATGAATAAAGATTTTAATTTTGAAATTGCAATGGCGCGTCTTGCGGAAATTGCAAATGAATTAGAGAAGGATAGTTTACCTCTTGATCAAGCAATCGTTCTTTTCGAGGAAGGTCTTAATTTATCCAAGCAATGTCAGGAACGCTTAAGTGGTTATGAAAATCAAGTTAAAGCGTTAGTTCAAAAACACCAAGGGGATCAAAATGATTAAAGATATTGATGCGCGTTTAGATGCGATTTTAGAGTATTATCCAAAAACATCTGTTGTTAGAGAAGCTATGACGTATTCGTTGATGAGTGGTGGAAAACGATTGAGGCCACGTCTTTTACTGGCGATGCTTGAGGATTTTGGATGTGATTATAAACTAGGATTAAATCCAGCATGTGCTCTTGAGATGGTTCATACTTATTCCCTTGTACATGATGATCTACCAGCTATGGATGATGATGATTTACGCCGTTTTAAACCAACCAATCATAAAGTGTTTGGTGAGGGCGTTGCAATTCTTGCCGGTGATGCACTCTTAACAGGAGCCTTTACAGCCTTATCACAATCTTCTTTAGATTCGGATGTCGTTGGGAAGTGTCTTGAAATTTTAGCTCGAAATGCGGGTAATAATGGAATGATTTTAGGTCAAGAATTGGATATCGATGATCATATCGATCATATTGATGATTTAGTTGCTTGTTATAATCTTAAAACAGGATGTTTATTTGCAGGGGCATTTGAAATGGCAGTCGTAATTGCAGGTAAAGATTCATATCAAAAACTTGCACATGATTTAGGTCTGACTCTCGGAGTTGCTTTCCAATTCCAAGATGATCTTCTTGAAGTTACGAAAACATCTGAGCAAATTGGAAAGAGTAATCAAAGTGATGCCGATCGTGATAAAACAACCGTGGTTAGTCTACTTGGTGTAGAGCAAGCCCACACTTTAACGGAATCGTATTTTTCAAATATTAAAGATTTATTAAAACAAATGAATATTGAAAATGGAAATCTGAAACAGATTATTGATGAAATGATGAGTCGCGAATTATAGGAGGCACGTCTCTTGTTTGAACAATTTAGCAAATCGTATGATTTTACGTCATTAACCGTTGATGAATTAGAAAAACTCAGTGATGAAATCGCTGTTTTTCTTGCGTCAAAAACACGATATGAAGTAGATACAATTATTGAAAATATCAATGTACTTGAAACAACACTTGCGCTCCATCATGTTTTTGATTTAAACCATGACAATATCATTTTCGATGGTGGTAAGCAAGTCATGGTTCATAAAATTCTTACAGGTAGATCTGAAGATTTGTTGCTTAGAAATTCTGGTTCCATGTATTTAGATGATCAAAATCCAATGGATCGTTATAGTGGTGGAAAACCTGGGGAAGGGTTGGGTGTGGCACTTGCATATGCTATTGAACATCCAGATGTTAATAATGTTATCGTTCTCAATGATTATGCTTTGAATTATGGCATTACTTATGAGTCGTTGGTTCAAATAAGTCGCTTTAAACCCAATCTAACCATTATCCTCATTGATGAACAACAATCGCTTTTAAGACATTACAGTTCGATGGATGCGTTAATCAAATCAATTCGCATCAGTAAAACCTATACCGGTTTAAAAAAAGATATGAAATCACTCCTAGATTCCAATCCTATTAGTCGACCAATCCTTGCGACGCTTACTAAAATACGAGATGCGGTCAAAGAAACTGTATTGGAACCCACAATATTTAAACAATTTGGTGTGGATTACCAAGGACCTATGGATGGTCAAAATCTTAAAGAGTTAATTCGTGTGTTTGAATTATCGAAAAAATATAAAGGTCCTCATGTAATTCATGTACAAACGCGCTTAAAGAATAAAAAACAACGCAAACTTGAATTTCCAACCTTTAAAACGGACCATGATCGAGCAGAAAATTATCATACGTATTTAGAAGCAATTGATTATCAATTAACAGATATTGCTCAAGATGATCCAGATTTATATGTTCTTGCGGATACTTACAAGTTAAAAGACTATTTGCCGACCTTTGCACTGACAAGACCTGATCACTTTATTGCAACATCGGGTTCAACACAGGCTTTAGTAGCAATTGCACACGGTCTTGTTCAAGAAGGAAAACACGTTATTATTTCAATTCACGCCTCTCAAGTCGATGGCGTCGTGTTGCAACTTCGAAATCAATTTTCAATCAAGCAGTGTCCAATTACTATAATTGTGAATGATTCCGGTCTTAGTCCGGAAGGGGATACATACCGACAAGGTATTTTTGATTTAGGTGTTTTTTCAAACCTTGCACACTTTAAAGTGTATATGGGGAAATCAATAGTTGATACGATTTCCATTTTAGAACAGGTAATTCAAGAACCACAAATTAGTGTTTTAAGAGTTCCATCAGGTCTAGAGTACGTTGCGCCGGAAACTGCTTTAATTCCGGTAAGGGGATGGCACATTGAAAATGATTTTAGTAAGGAAAGCACAGGGGTTATCCTGTCTTTTGGTCCATCCATCCACTCTCTTAAGCAAAGAATTGATGCCAATCAGTTAGATCTTGGATTGATTAATTGTTCTGAAATTTTATCTGTGGATCACGATATTTTAGAAAGAATTATTGCATATAAGCTTAAGATCGTAGTTTATGATGTAGAAAGCACAAAAAGTGTTCTTTATCAAAATGTTATTCAAAATCTTCATCAGCTAAAAGCAGATAATGAATGTATCAATTTACATGTCTCATGTCTCCATTTAAACAAGACTTCAAAAGATGCGAAATCATCTCAAAAGATTCATATAAACAATGTTTTCGATTATTTTCAATAGTAAAGGAGGATTACCATGCTTACTCATTTAACGATAGATAATTTTGTTTTGATTCATCATATATCGGTTGACTTTTCAGATCGTTTCAACGTTTTCACCGGTGAAACTGGTGCAGGTAAATCGCTTCTCGTCGATGCATTAAATTTTGTCTCCGGACAGCGTAGCAGTGCATCTGTTGTTGGAAAAAACGGTAAAAGTGCACGTGTAGAGGTTGCTTTTGACCTTGAAAAAGCAATAAATCTTAAAATGAAACTCGTCGCTTTTGATTTGTATGATGAAGATGATGAGTACGCTGTTATTTCAAGAGAAATGAATCTTGAAGGACGTAGTATATGTAAAATAAACCAACGTGTTGTTAATCTATCGACGGTTAAATCGTGTTTGGATGGTGTACTCGATATTCATTCTCAACATGAGACACAATATCTACTGAACCCTAAAAACCATTTGAAATTACTCGATGAATTTGCCCAAAATGAAACGGAACGTTTGTATTACAATGATTTATTTAGGAAATATCAAGAAGCACAAATGCGTTTAAGAAATCTGGAAAACAGTAATATTAATCCTGATGAAATTGCATTCGCAAGTTTTCAACTTAAAGAGATACATGATTTAAATCCAAGCATTGATGACTATCATTCGATAAAGGAAAGTCTTGAAATGCTTACGAATTTTGAAAAGACGAAATCGTTTGTGAATGATCTCGAAGAGACATTGGATGGAGAGCAGGGTGTCGTTGGCCGTCTTTATGAATTTTTAGATACCATTGATGCTTTACCCGATCAAAATCTTCAGGAACGTTTTAAAAACGTCTATTATGAAGTGGAGGATATTCGCGACGAGTTAGTTCGTTATAACAGTGGTCTTGTTTTTGATGAGTATGAATACAATCTTTTACAAGATCGTGTTTATCAATATGATCAATTAATTCGTAAATATGGATCTCTTGAAGGTGTATTTAAGAAGCAAGATGCGCTTATCCAACAGATTGAACAAGCTGAACATTTCGATGATTTTAAAACTGATTTAGAGAATGAGATTGAGGCAATGTATGATCAACTGCTCGAAGCGGCCCGTAGCCTTTCTGAAACCAGAATTCAAGCGAAAAGTGATCTGGAACATGCTATTATCGAGCAACTTGATGACTTATTACTTGAAAATGCACAATTTGTAATTGCACTTGAAAATTCAGAATTAACAGCTGATGGTTCGGAATCTGCACATTTTCTCGTATCGATGAATAAAGGGATTATGCCATCGCCATTAGAACGTGTTGCAAGTGGTGGGGAACTTTCCCGATTGATGTTAGGACTTAAAACGATTTTCAGTTCGATTTATGGGGTTTCTACAATTATTTTTGATGAAATCGATACAGGTGTTAGTGGACGTGTTGCGCTTAAAATTGGTTCGAAAATGAGTAGTCTTTCTCAGACTTCTCAAGTGTTAACGATATCCCATTTAGCGGCGGTTGCAGCGTGTGCGGATCATCATTATCTTATATCTAAATCAGAATTCGAAGATGACGTTGTGACCGATATTAAAGAAATAACAGGGCAAGATCGAATTCACCAGATGGCATTAATTATGTCGGGTAATGATACGGGTGCATCGTTAAATTCTGCGCAAGAACTTCTAAAGGAAGGTCAACAATTAAAATGGCACAAGTAATATTTCATATAGATATTAATGCGTTTTATGCAAGTGCTCATCTCATTACAGATTCAAGTTTATATGGAAAACCCGTAGTTGTTTGTAGTAACCAAAGAGGATCTGTTGTTACAACTGCATCCTATGAGGCGCGCTCATTTGGCGTTAATTCCGCAATGCCACTCGCACATGCCAAACGTCTTTGCCCTAATCTGGAAGTCATTGAAGTTGATTTTGATTTGTATCAAGAGTTATCGGTTAAATTTATGAATATTATTCGTTCTTATTCTGCTGTTATGCAACCTGCGAGTATTGATGAATGTTATGTTGATATGACAGAGGTTATAAAAAAATATGAGAAGCCACTCGATCTTGCCGTTGAAATTCAGAAAAATATCTGGGAAGCATTGCGACTTCCCATTTCTATTGGTGTAGCGCCAAATAAATTTCTAGCTAAGATGGCGAGCGACATGCAGAAACCTCGTGGTATTACAGTACTTAGAATTCGTGAAGTATCACAAAAATTATGGCCGCTTTCGATTGAATCAATGTACGGAATTGGTCAAAAAACGGTGCCTAAATTAAAACAAATTGGTATAGAGACCATTGGGGACCTTGCTCGTTTTAATCCCGATCATCTTAAGAGCATTTTGGGAGTCAATGCACAAAATTTTGTACAAAAAGCAAATGGATATGATCACTCAGTGATCGATACTGATGTGACCATGAAATCAATCGGTCAATCGAAAACATTTAAGGATGCGATGACTGATCTTGATGAGATTCGCAATGCGATCTTAAATGAATTGGTTGAAGTAAAGCGCCGGATGGAACGTCAAGATGTTGTTGGTAAGACCGTTTCATTCTCAATTCGACTCGATGATTATAAAACGGCAACCCGTTCCTTCACTTTTGATGAATATACAAGAGATCAAAATTTAGTTTTCGAGAGGCTTATGAGTTTATATGATGAATTTGAAGGGGAAGGCGGCGTATCTTTCATTTCAGTAACAATGACAAACTTATTGCCTAAAGATGAAATAATTGAACAGTTAAATATCTTTGATGATTTGGATGAAATTACGGTCAATGACATCATCCAGCGACTTAATAAGGAACTTAACCAAGATCTTTTTAAGACGACTCGATCTGTTCTTAAGGAGAAAAGTCATGAAAAACAAAGCTAATGATTTTATTCACTACCTCCAATTTATTGACCCTAAAGCAGCATTAACCGTTGCATCTTATCGAAATGACTTAAATCAGTATATTGAGTATTTAGAGCACGAATCAGTTTCATCACTTGAATCTGTTGATGCTGAAGTAATTCGAAAATATATTGATGATATAAAGAATGACTATGCCGCATCAACAATACAGCATAAGATTGTAGTGATACGTCAGTTTCATCAATATTTACTGAACAGTGGTCAATTGCAACATGATCCAACAGCATTTGTTTCACTTAAAAACAAAGGGACTCGATTGCCTACAATTGTTTCAGATGATACGATCCGTAAACTTTTTTCTTTTGATCGAGTCACTGGAAAAGACTTTATGGATTACGCGATTTTATTGCTGCTTTACCGATGTGGCTTGCGTGTTTCAGAATGTGTTCATCTCGAGTTTTCGCAAGTGTATCTTGATCAAAAATGGTTACGAATTCTAGGTAAAGGAAATAAAGAACGCATGATTCCTTTATCTATTGATGCCATTGATGGCTTAAGTGAATATATAAATATAATTCGTCCGCAGTGGATGATTCAACCAACAGAGCAAATATTTATTAACGCAAAAGGCAAGGGAATATCAAGACAATACATCGATTCTATGATAAAATCTAGATGTAAAGAAATGGGAATTTTAACTCCTATTTCAGCGCATACTTTGCGACATAGTTTCGCAACAGCTATCTTAGACACAGGCGTAGACTTGCGTATTATTCAAGAACTCCTCGGTCATCAAGATATCTCAACAACCCAGATTTATACTCACGTCAATAAAAAAACATTAAAGCGAGAGTATGATCAGTTTTTAAAAGGTGGTTTTTCGAATCAAGGAGGGAATAGAGATGAAGAAATTTGATCGAATTATTACAGTAGTGATGGATTCAGTTGGAGCCGGAGCAGCACATGATGCTGCGAAATTTGGCGATGTAGGTACAGACACTTTAGGCCATATTGCGGACGCAATGAATGGTTTAAATATGCCTAACCTTGAGCAACTTGGACTCGGTAATTTGCATAATATTAAAGGTGTTTTACCGGTATCGAAACCTAAAGCATACTATACAAAAATGATTGAGGCTTCGAATGGTAAGGATACGATGACAGGTCACTGGGAAATGATGGGACTCTATATTGAAAACCCATTTATCACATTTACCGAAACAGGTTTTCCGAAAGAACTTTTAGAAGAACTTCAAGAACGTACGGGTTATGAAATTATTGGTAATAAGGCAGCAAGTGGTACTGAAATTTTAGATGAGTTGGGTGAAGAACACATGGCGACGAAAAAGATGATCGTCTATACTTCCGCTGATTCTGTACTTCAAATTGCAGCGCACGAAGATGTTTTTGGACTTGATGAACTTTATCGATGCTGTGAAATTGCTCGTGAATTGACAATGAAGGATGAATGGAAAGTTGGTCGCGTCATTGCTCGTCCATTTGTGGGTGAGGGCAAAGGTGCTTTCAAACGCACTTCAAACCGTCATGACTATGCGCTTAAACCTTTTGGGAAAACTGCTTTAGATTCACTTAAGGAAAACGGTAATGATGTTATCAGTGTCGGAAAAATTTCAGATATTTTTGATGGCGAAGGGATTACTGAGTCATACCGTACAAAGAGTAATGAGCACGGGATGGAAGAAACAATCCGAATTACTAAAGACCATGATTTTAATGGATTTATGTTTGTAAATCTTGTGGATTTTGATGCAATGTATGGTCACCGTCGTGATCCAATTGGTTACGGTAAAGCTTTAGAAGCTTTCGATGTGCAGCTCGGTACTTTACTACAACATATTGGTGATCGTGATTTACTTATTATTACAGCTGATCACGGTAATGATCCAACGCACACCGGCTCAGATCACACACGTGAAGAAGTACCCGTTCTCTATTATTCTCCTTCATTACAAGGTAAGGGTATGTTAGAAAAAAATAATACGTTCTCTGATTTAGGTGCAACCGTTGTAGATAATTTCGGTGCAAAACCTACGGAGTATGGTACATCAGTTCTTGATCAGTTAAAATAATACAGCGCCAGGTTACTGGTGCTTTTTATAAAAAGGAGGGTCTATGAATTTTGTAGATTTTTGTGATGCGGTAAGTGTTATAAAGGGTTATGTACTCTATGATCCGCTTCAAAACTTGCGGGAACAAGCTTATAATCCAGATTCTGTGACTAAACTGATAAGAGATGGAGAACGCATTTTTGTTGCAGATTTGAACGTTTTAGAACGTTATACATTGAATCACAATCTTGCGTATCTTTACCGACTTAATCATCTCTATAAAGATGCTCTTTATTATACTGAAAAGTGTATCGATTATGCACACGGAACCAAAGACCATGAAATTCAAATTAATAATCTCATCGATAAAGCGATTGTGCTCAAGTGCTTAAAATATTATGAGATTGCGATCGAACTCTTCGATTCACTTGAAGCCAATGAATTTTTAAATGATGTTTCGGGAGCTCTAGATCGAATTTACCATGAACGCGCAAAGTGTTTACTAGAAATGAATGAGTTTACGCAAGCTAAACACTACTTCAACAAAGCTCTTGATATCAGACTTCAATCAAATAACAGTGAACTAATTGATGAAACTGAAGAAGCTTTAGATTATGCGCAATCTATAGAATTTAAATTAATAAATGGACATGAATTTCCAATATATATGGATGATATGGTACTGGTTGATGCATATTATGTTCCAAGTTCAACTGTAGAATCCTATATAAAAGATCGTGAATTCTTTGCGATGAAGGCACAAGATGTATTCAGTTCGTTTTGCTCACGGGTAGAACGAAAGTGGGAAAATACTGAAGAGGGTGAAGCCATTGTAGGTTATGATGAGAACAATAACATTGCTGCTTTGGTTTATCTCAACCCTAAAGGGATTGAAAATATGCTTTACGCCTATCAAAACCACGACCTTGAGTCCTATCTATTAAGACTGAATCAACTCAGTAAAGCAATACAATAACAAGATCTTTTGGATCTTGTTTTTTTATTTTTGAAATATACTTGATTAAATAGAGTGACATGCTATAATATCCATGTTTTTACGAATCGTATATCATCACTAATATGGAGTGATAGTTTCTAGCCGATACCAATGTAAATTTCGGACTACGATAGGAAAGTTTTTTTCCTATTGGTAAAAACTTTTTTTATATTAAAATAGAATCTTTTTTATCATATATGTGTCTAATAAGGAGACACGTTTCTACCTGATACCGTAAACATCAGACTATGATAGAGAGTGTTTTTTAGCTTTCTATCATTCTAATGATAGGAAGCTTTTATTTTTGTTAGGAGGCGTTCATGAAACGTTTTAAAAATTCGGTGTATCTGTTTCCGGGATTATTTCTTGTAATTGTTTTTATGATAATTCCACTTGTAATAACCATTATGCCCACATTTATCAATAATGGTTTTACGATTGAAAACTATACCGCCGTACTTACGGATTCGTTTTATCAAAGTATTTTGATACGAACAATTCGAATTGGTCTTGTTACTACCTTAGTTTGCTTCTTATTGGGTTTTCCAACAGCTTACTTCATTGTAACGGGATCAGCATTGAGACGAAAATTAACGATGGCGCTCGTATTGTTTCCATTATTCACAAACGCGGTGATTCGCGGATTTGCATGGATTACAATTTTAGGTAAAAATGGTTTTCTGAATCAGTTATTACTCGGTATGAAATTGATTCATGAACCAATCGGATTTATGTATACAGAATTTTCGATTATTATCGGTTCTGTTTATTTATTTCTTCCCGTTATGGTTAATACCTTAGTCTCTGTTTTATCTAAGGTTGATGGAAAGCTCATTGAAGCTGCACAAACACTAGGAGCTAAAAGGGGTACAATTTTTAAAGAAATTGTCTTACCACTCTCTTTTCCGGGTATTGTCTTAGGTTCGGTTCTAGTCTTTACAGGTACGATTAGCGCCTACGTAACACCTTCATTACTTGGTGGTAATAAGAATATGATGCTTTCGACGCTTTTGTATCAACAGTCAAATGAACTGATGAATTGGCAATCTGCAAGTGTCTTTGCATTTATTATGATTTTGTTATCAGCAGGCGTAATGAGAATGATGACATACCTCAGTAATAGAGTTGATAAAAGGGGGGTATCTCATGAATAGAAATCGATTTTTGGACAGTATCGCATACCTTGCAATTGCATTTATTGGCTTGCCGCTTCTGATTATAACCGTTACTGCATTTGGGGAAGCACCTATAATTGAATTTCCTATTCAGGGATTTACGATGAAATGGTTTATTAAAGTCTTCCAGTCTCAAGTTTTTATGGATAGTTTTGTTTTAAGTTTGAGAATCTCAGTACTTGCGACGATTCTATGTATGGTAATTGCGATTCCAGCCTCTTATGCATTAGTAGTAACAAAAGGCAAATGGAGTGAACGGTTTAAATCAATATTCTTAGCACCATCTCTGATTCCATCAATCGTTCTTGCCTATGCACTCTTTCAATACTTAGTGATTCAACTTCATATCAGTTTGAATATGGCACTTATTATTGGACATATGTTGATTGTATTCCCATATACGATACGCATTATATGTGCATCGCTTCATGATTTTGATTTGAGTATCCATGAGGCATCCATTATTCTGGGGTGTGGCCAATTGGAGGGGTTTATTAAAGTAGTTCTACCAAATATTAAAGATGCTTTACTCTCTGCAAGTATTATGGGATTTATTAATTCATTTAATAATTTACCAGTATCTATGTATCTCAAAGGACCTGGAATGAATACCTTACCGGGAGCATTGATGAATCATATTGAATATAATTTTGATCCCATTGTAAGTGCACTATCCGTTATTCTCATGGTATTTACCATGGTATTGATGATTATCATGGATAAAGGATTAAGTAGAAAAGGAGCCAAAATTTGATGAATTTTGCAGTATTAGATCGTATTTGTGTTTCCTATGACGGAAAACACAATGTGCTTCAAGACTTAGATTTAGAAATAAGAGAAGGTGAGCTATTATCATTATTGGGTCCTTCAGGATGTGGTAAATCCACAACATTACGCACAATCGCGGGATTTAATACGATTCGTTCGGGCACTTTCTATGTAGAAGATAAAAAAATGAATGACGTTAAAATAAATGATCGTGATTTTGGAATGGTATTTCAAAGTTATGCATTGTTTCCACATTTAAGTATTCGCGAAAATATTGCATTTGGTTTAAAACAGCGTAAAGTAAGTCGTGAAGCAATGAATGGTGAAGTGGAATCGATGGCAAAAACGTGTGGACTCACTGAACTTCTTGATCGTTATCCAAATCAGTTATCAGGTGGACAACAACAACGTGTTGCGCTAGCGCGTGCACTTGTCATTAAGCCAAAGTTATTGTTGCTTGATGAACCGCTTAGCAATCTTGACGCACAATTACGTATTCAGATGCGAGAAGAAATTCGAAGAATACAACAAGAACTTAAAATTACAACAGTATTTGTTACTCATGATCAAGATGAATGTTTTGCAATCAGTGATCGCGTTGCTATTATGAATAATGGCAAAATCGAACAACTCGATGCACCAGAGGTTATTTACTCAAATCCTAAAACGCATTATGTTGCGGAATTTGTTGGATTTGAGAACATAAAACGAATTGAAGATATGAAGTTTTTAAATAATGGAAAGGGTCTAATTACATCCGAAGATGAGTCAACTTCAACATCATTTGGCATTCGACCATCCGAAATTATCTTAGGAACTGGCATCAATGAAATAGTGGGTAAAGTAGTATCCGTTGCATATCTTGGTAGTTGCTATCAATACCAAGTCGATACTGAATGTGGCGTGTTTAAATTATGTACACAGGAGAAACTACAAATCGATTCAGTGGTTCCCTTTAGATTAGATCCAAAGTCAATTATTTTTATTTAGGAGGAAATTATGAAAAAGAAAATTGCTTTAGCACTAGTACTATTTATGGTTAGCGGTTGTTCACAAAAGAATGAAACCCAAGAGTTGGTTGTATCCTCATGGGGTCTAAGTGAAGAAGTATTACGTGAGGAGGTTTATAAACCTTTTGAAACGAAACATAATGTAAAGATTGTTTTAGATAGTGGTAGTACTTCAGAACGTTTTGCGAAGTTTAGTAGTGGTGACAACAGTAATATTGACGTAATTGAACTCTCACAAAAAGCAGCAGATGATGGATACCAAGCAGATCTATTTGAGAAAATTGATCTACAAAAACTAACAAATGCATCATCATTAATTGATGCAGCTCATGAAGTCACACGAAGAGGATATGGCGTACCATACACCATTAACAGTATTGGTATTGTTTATAATAGTGAAACTGTAAAGGAACCAATTACATCATGGAATGATTTATGGCGTGAAGATCTTGTTGGGAAAATCGCAATTCCTGAAATTGCATCCACATTTGGACCTGCGATGATTCAAATGGCCAATGATTATAGTGGGGGAGATGTCAGCAAGGATAATGGTGAGAAAGCATTTGAGGGCCTTGAATCTCTAAAAACAAACATTAAAAAGACGTATAAAAAATCTTCGGACCTCTCCGTTATGATGAGTACAGGGGAAATTGATGTTGCAGTCGTAGGGGACTTTGGTTTTGATGTTATTAAGAAGTCAGTACCCAGTGCAATCCTCGTATTCCCAGAAACAGGTACATATGCAAACTTCAACACAATCGAAATTAATAAGAATTCAAAGAATAAAGACCTTGCTTATAAATTTGTAGATTGGCGATTAAGTCAAGAGTTACAAGAAAAAACAGCAGAGACATTGAACGAAGCACCCGTTAATAAAAATGTTGTGTTGAGTGATGCTGTCGCATTAAATAAAACTTATGGTAAGATTGCTGAAAATGCAAAAACTCTTAATTACGAAGTAATGAATCCACTAATGCCTGAGTGGATTGATCGTTACAATCGTTTGATGAATCAATAATGATTACAAAATATACAGACGCTTTCCTTTATAATACATCACAGCGAACATTTGAGAAGGGTGACCTTTATATTCAAGATTCAATGATTTACCATATCGGTGAGGCAGATATCATTGTGGATCAAGAGATTGATGCAAAAGGAAAGTGGATCATACCGGGACTTATTGACATTCACATGCATATAGAAAGTTCAATGACCAATCCCAATGAATTTTCCAAAACAGTACTGCCAATGGGTACCACAACAATCGTAGCGGATGCTCATGAAATCGGAAATGTTTTTGGTACACAAGGACTTATTGATTTTATGGACATTGATACGCAACTTGATATCTTTTATGCAATTCCTTCTTCAGTACCATCTACAAATCCATTTCTAGAAACAACGGGTGGAATTGTTGATGAAGCTGCAGTTGAAGTTTTATGTAAACATCCCAAGGTAATTGCCTTGGGGGAAATTATGAACTTTAAAGATGTCATTTCCGATGAAGATACAATGACACGTAGAATTATTGAAACATTTAAAACATGTAAACCAGGTTCTCCAATTGAAGGACATATTCCAAGAATTTCTGGACTTGAATTATCGCGGTTTATTCAAAGAGGTATTGGTTCTGATCATACACTTCAAACAAAAGCATCGATCCTAGAACGCACTCGAATGGGTGTTTTAGTTCAAATGCAAGAAAAATCACTCAATCAAGAGACCATTTCGACTCTGTGTAAGCATAATCTCCATGGAAGTTTTTGCTTAGTTACTGATGATGTAATGCCCGATGATTTAATCGCCAAAGGTCATCTGAATCATCTTATCCAAATATGTATTGAGAATGGTATGCGACCTGAAGATGCAATTTATGCGACGACTTATGTTCCAGCTCAACGAATGCAACTTTATGATCGTGGTGTTCTTTCTCCAGGGAAACAAGCCGACTTCATTATCCTTGATGATTTGAATGCATTCTCAATTCATTCGGTATATAAGAAGGGAAGCAATATCAAAGATCTTCCCGAAGATTACTTTAATTTTAATGATCAATACATCTATAATACGATTAAACGAAAACCCATAAAACGTGATGATCTTATATTGCCAATCTCAAATTTAGAGGGAGATGAGGTTAGGTTAAGAATCATGCATCGTGAAACAACAAACACCTTTACAGAAGAGCTGATAATTCCCGTTAAAACAAGGGAAGGGGTCTTACAGTGGCAGGATGCTGGTTTAACGATGATTGCAGTGATTGAACGTTATGGTCATCAAAATCCGATAGCAATTGGATTTGTGGATAATGGCTTTACCGAAAAGGGTGCAGTCGCAACCTCGTGGACTCATGACCATCACAACATTTTGGTTATGGGAACAGACTTAGATGAAATTGTAAATGCAGTAAATTTATTAATTAAAGTGCAAGGTGGAATCATTTCATCCATTAAAAACAAACACCACAAAGTACCACTTGCATATGGTGGTATTGTTTCAACGAATTCGATGGAATCACTCGCGAGTGACGTAGCTCAAATTCGTCAAGATTTAAAAGGTCTTGGATATAAAGCACAAAATGAGTTGATGAGTTTCTCAGTACTTGGTTTGTTAGTATCACCAAGTTTAAAAATATCCGACAAAGGATATGTAGATGTGAGAACTCAAGAAATTAAGTCATTATTCGTATACTGATAAATTACATAATATACATTATACGAAGTTGTTAATATAATAAGAAAAAGACCGAAGATTCATATAATTCGGTCTTTTTCTACTTTATTTGGATTTATTGAGAACTTTAAGTCCATTTTTACTCAATGCAAGTGTTACATCTGCCAATTTCGCAACTGATTTACTGTGTGTAACAATAATAATGCCTTTGTTCTGCGTATTCGCAAGTTTTTTAAAGATATCCATAATAACCGTAGCGTTTTCTTCGTCCAAATTACCCGTTGGTTCATCTGCGAGTATAAATGGTGCTGGTGATGCAAGCGATCGCGCGATTGCGACACGCTGTTGCTGTCCACCAGATAATTGGAGTACATTACGTTTAAAATCTTTAGGATCAATACCCAGTTCAATTAATAGTGAACCGGGTGCATTTTTTTGAACTAATCTAAGATTTTCTATGGGTGTCATATAGTCTATAAGATTATAATTCTGGAAAATAATCGTAATATTATCTTTTCGATGTGTACGGTAACCTTGTTGTTTGATATCAATGTTATTTAGATAAATTTGTCCGCTTTGTGGTGTATCCAGACCAGCTAATAACGACAGAATGGTCGTTTTTCCAGATCCTGATGGTCCACATATGGCGTAAACTTTACCAATTTCAAAATCATAATTGATGTTATTCAATACTTGATGTGACGCATTGTTTTTATAGGCATAACATACGTTTTTCATAGTTAAATTCATACTTTTCTCCTTATTAAGACATCTGAGATAGAATTTCTTTTGGTTTGAGACGTATTATATAGTTTGAAGCACCAAGTACTGAGATGATAATAATCACACTACCGATGATGGCGACTTTTATTAATTCCGAGTGTGTAATGCTTACATCGATCGAATCAACCGTTTTAGTTGTGACACTTGTATTTGCATCACTACCAAAAGCCATTCCGTTAAGTTCTTGGTTTTGTTGTCGAATCGTTTGTGTTTGTGCTTGTTTGATAATCGACGATCCAATATTTCTCGCAATTTTATCGGTTGTCATAAATGATAACGAAAAGCTTAGGATTGCAATGATTAATACCTCAAGTACAAATTGTGAGAGGATATTTAACTTACTCATACCCATCGACAACAAGATTCCGGTTTCATGAACTCGTGTACCAATCCATAACCAAAGCACGACAGAAAGCATGAGAATGCTCATGATAATAGAACCGGTCACGAGTTTGTTTATAATGCCGTCCATATTATCAAGCGATGATGTTAGGCCCATAAAGGTCTGGTCTGCTTTATGAACAACATATCTAACCCAATCAAGGTCCATATTTTTCACATCCGAGATAATCGATTCAATTTTTTTAGGGTTATTGACATAAAATGTTGCACTTTCGTATAACGGTTTGTGTTCCATACCACGAAGTGTAGCGGCAGTGTTGAGATCGGACAGCATTACATTTTCAAACAATTCTGAAAAATGATTTGCGCGATCTTTATTAGACCCTTTAAAAATACCAATTATTTCAAGTTTTTGAGACTTGATGATGTTTTGATTACGATCTTTAGATTCAGGTATTGTTATAATATCATGGAGTTTTAAACCGTTTAGCGTCGCGAAATCATGATGCACCATTACTTTTTGAAAATCGTCTTCATTTAGATGTCGCCCCTCATGAAGTTCGAGTACTTCTGAAACGAACTTTGAATCCAATTCAGATTTACGTGTTCCTTCTAAATCAAAATGTGATTTTAATAAAGCTTCTTGATCATCTTGATACTTAATTCTACTTTCTTCCAGTTGAACTTTCTTAAGTTGCGGCAGTTGCGCCTCTCCAAAAATGGATGCGTTGAAATCTCGTATTCCTTCATGTTTAGAAATTTTCTCAATCATCATTTGACTAATATTTCCAAAACCTCGATCACCCACCCCCATATTTGTTTGTAAGTTGGTTTTTAATTCAAAACTTGCGTTAATGGACGCATTAATGGATTCTCGTGCATTGTGTGCAGACTTTCGAATTGTAATACTGCTTAAAATGGCAGTGCTTATTAGAAAAAGAATCATAAAAATTAATACGGTTCGAGATTTTTTTCTAAAAATATAAATAAAAGAACGTCTCAATATAGACATTATAATACCTCCTGTAACGAAAACATCGTAATGTATGTATATGAAACGTATATGAATTATTAAAAAAACAATTTGAAAATGAATCGATTGTCTAAGTTTTGTACATGATACGTAATATTTAGGCGTTGGAGGTTTCGTTTCGTAATGTACAAACCGAGACCATTTCCAGTAATTCCCTGTCCCCTGCTTTTATCGTATCGATAAAAGGGTTCAAATAATTTTTCAGTCTCAATGGTTTGATCTGTAAGGTAGATGTTTGAAATAGTCAGACATTGTTCCTGAAGTTCTATTACTATGGTCGTATTGGAAAGACTGTGAACCACTGCATTGCCGATAATATTATTCAGAACATCCTGTATTAAGCGCTTATTGGTATCGACTTCTAGTTGTGATGATTTGAATTCTATGTCTAAGTGTTTATGTTCGATAAGCAATTGATTTTGCTTGATAATATCTGAAATTAGAGCATGAATTGCAACTGTATCATGTTGATGGTCTGGACTGATATCATCGGAACTAGCGTCGAGAATTTGTTTTAACTTGATGTTTGTATTACCAACCAACTCTAGTGCTTTGGGTAGATATTTTTCATGATTATGATACGGTTTGATACCGTATATCATATTTTCGAGAAGAATAGATAAGGATGTTAGCGGAGTTCTGAGCTCATGTGAAGCAGCTTTGAAGAACATCTCTTTCTGTTCTTCAAGATTCTCCATTCTTTTAAGATTATCCTGGAGTGTGCTGATTGCTTTGAGTAATGACGCATACATTTTGTTTATGTGAAAACCTAATTGCGCAATTTCATCATTTGAATCACTTGAGAATGAAATACCCTCTTTAAATGCAGCCATATCATTGGTTATTTTGAGTAAATCGCGAATGGGTTTCGTTATTTTTTTACTATAAACAAAGGCAGCTATACCAGCAATAATGATGCAGAGTACGATTGAATACGGTAATAATTTGAGTGTTAAAGCCTTTATTTCATGTACCGGTTGAACACTCATCATAACTTGAACGTTTATGGGTTCGTTAAAGTTGTTTTGAAATTGAAGTGTTTCCAGTATAACCCCTACTTTATTGAGTTCTCCTGGAGTTTGAACAAATAAATTGCTTTGAATCGCTTGAATCTCTTCAATGGTTAAATCTTCGTTGAACTCTATATGAAATTGCATTAAACCGTAGTAAGGGTAGGATTGATTATTGATGGTCACCTTCATATTTGTATTATTGACATATGCGAAAGTTTCACTTAGATCTAGAATAGACTGATTATCCATATGATTCATATAAGATGTTAGCTCTTGAGTAAGATTTTTCAAATCTTGGTGTTTTTGATTTAAATATAAGGTTGGTATAAATGAATAAAGAATCCCATGAATTAATAGAACAACCGAAATAAGAACAGAAAAGGTATAAATAAAGTTTTTTTGAAAAAGATTAAGTTTATTCATGATTCAGTACCATGACATACCCAAGCCCTTTTACAGTCCTGATGCAATCCAACTGCAAGTGTTTGCGGATGTTTTTAATGTATACATCAATAACACGATCGTTTGGATATTGGTCAACCCAAAGTTCATTAAGAATTTGTTCACGGGATAGAATTTGATTTGGATTTTTAATGAAAAAGTGGATGATTTGAATCTCTTTAACTTTAAGATCGACCACTTCGTGATTGTAATAAGCAGTAAATGTGTCAAAATGAACTTCTGCTTGACCATAGTTCCAAATATTCTTGACGCGGTTTTCATATCTTCTTAAAATCGCTGCGACTTTTTTCTCGAGAATCATCAAAGAAAATGGTTTAATGACATAATCATCAGCAAGATAGTCATAGGAAGTTGTCTGGGTTTTATCATCTCCAAGCGCAGTTACCATCATCACTGCGACATCTTTTGTATTTTTAAAATATTGTAGGAGTTGTAATCCATCTTCGTGAGGAATCATAATATCAAGAATAACAAGATCAAAGTCATGTTGGTCAAATGTGTTACGAGCAGAATGTCCATCTGCTGCACTGAGGACATGGTATTGGTGATGAGTTAAAAATGCCACAATGCCTTCACGTGTAATTTGATCATCCTCAATGACTAATATTTTTTTCATATTGATGCCTCCATATCTAGTTTGAGTATAGTGAACTTCTAAAAGTGTGTCAATAGATTTCGAGTATGGGCCCAATAAAAAACAACCCGATTTGAATCGAGTTGTTTGTCTTTTAAGGCTTAATGTATGCATACCCTTCGGTCTGTTTTTCAATAAGTTCATAAACACCAGTAGGTACTATTCGAATACCCTCGCATAATTCATCTGCATGAATATGATGGGCATTTAATGAGTTTTGACACGCAACGACATCAACCTTTTGATCTAAGAGCTGTTTGAATTCTGATTGATTTTCTGAAACGAAAAGGGTTATTGCATCACCATTAATTAAGAGTTCAAGTTTTTCTAGATTTCTTTGACTTAAATTACGAATATTCGCAATACAATGATTTAATCGTTCAATTTGATTTAAATGAAAAATGACCTTCATAGGATACTCCTTAGTTTATATGGTACATCGTAAACGTACCGGTATCACACAATACATCGTTATCGTCGTATATTTTGATATCAACAACGCATGTTTTTCGTGTGCGACTTAAAACGGTACCAATACATGTAATCATTCCTGTTTGAATACCAGACATGTAATTAATATTCGCGTTCAATGTGACGTAATTATCTCCACGACTGCTTGCCGTATAACCTGCCGTCGAATCTGCAAGCCCAAAATAAAGACCACCATGGACATAACCATAGTAATTCATCGATGCCTCATTAACATGAACAATACATTTCGCATAATCTTCTTTAACTTCAACACATTCAATCTTATTAACAGACATAAAATCTAATTTTTTATCCATTATAAACTCCTACTAATTTTTAAAACTGTGAATGGGTGCCGGAATACGTCCACCTCGATTAATAAAGGATTCACAGCTAAAAGGATTTACCTTCATGATAGGAGCATAACCCAACAACCCACCAAATTCAACCGTTTCGCCTACCCCTTTACCGTATGCTGGGATGATTCGTACTGCGGTAGTTTTATTATTGATCATTCCAATTGCAGCCTCATCACCAATAATGCCTGAGATTGTCGTCGCAGGTGTATCCCCTGGGATCGCAACCATATCTAAACCAACAGAACAAACACAAGTCATTGCTTCAAGTTTTTCAAGTGTAAGTGCCCCTTTTTCCACAGCAGATATCATAACATGATCTTCGCTCACGGGGATAAAAGCACCACTTAGACCACCAACATAAGATGAAGCCATCACGCCACCTTTTTTCACATTGTCATTAAGCAGTGCTAATGCAAGTGTTGTACCGGGTGCACCCGGTTCTTCAAGTCCCATCTCTTGAAAGATTTCACCGATACTATCACCTATTGCAGGTGTCGGCGCGAGTGAAAGGTCGATGATTCCGAAAGGATATCCTAGACGCTTCGATGCCTCTTGAGCAATCAACTGACCAACTCGGGTAATTTTAAATGCAGTCTTCTTTATCGTCTCACAGAGTGTCTCAAAATCTGCCCCACGTGCCGATTCCAATGCACATTTAACAACACCGGGTCCACTGACCCCAACATTAATCACCGTATCAGCTTCACCAACACCATGGTAAGCCCCTGCCATAAATGGATTGTCCTCGACTGAATTACAGAAAACAACAAGTTTAGCACATCCAATGGATTCGCGATCTCCAGTTAGTTTGGCACAATCAAGAATCGTTTGACCAAGCTGTTTAACCACATCCATATTAATACCACTACGACTTGTACCAACATTGACACTCGCACATACACGATCGGTGACTGCTAATGCTTCAGGAATGCTTTGAATTAGCACTTCATCTGCAGCTGTACACCCTTTTTGAACAATAGCACTAAAACCACCAATAAAATCAACACCAACCTCTTTTGCGGCTTTATCGAGAATCTTTGCGGTTGAAACAAATGATGTCGCATTACATCCCGATGCAGCAATCGCAATAGGCGTAATAGAAATGCGTTTATTAACGACAGGAATTCCATACTCATGTGCAATTTCATCACCTATGCGTACTAAGTCTTTAGCACGTGACGTTATTTTATGATAGATTTTTTCATTAAACCGGTCTAAATCAGAATCTGCACAGTCTAATAAACTGATCCCCATAGTAATGGTACGAACATCTAAGTTTTGATTTGAAATCATTGATTGTGTCTCTTGAATTTCGAATTGATTAAGCATAAATCCTCCTAAATTCGGTGCATCGAGGAAAAAATATCCTCACGTTGCATCGTAATGACAACTCCAAGGGTGCTTGCCACCGATTGAAGTTGCTTTGATATTTCATCAAAGGGTTTTGAACATTGTGATAAATCAACAATCATAAGCATATTAAAATATGCATCAACAATTGTTTGGTTGATATCAAGAACGTTAATCTGTTCTGATGATAAATATTGACATACTCCTGAGATAATTCCAACGTTATCTCGTCCTACTACTGTAATAATTGCTTTCATAATTCACCTCTCGGGATAATAATATCACATTCAAAATGGATTTGGACTTCAAACTTAAATATAAATCATTTATTGTTTACTTCGTTCATAAAAAAAGCTTTCTTATTATAGAAAGCTTAAATTACAGGTTTAAAGCGTGTTATTTGTTGAGATTTTAGACGTTACTTTGAGAGCAATCCAAACTGCAAGAAGTCCTGCAGTAAGTTTCCCAATCATCAACGGAAGGATCAACTGTGGTTGAAAATTAGCGGTGAATGCTAGATGGTCACCAATAACAAATGCCCCACAGACTGAAAATGCTGTAATTACGATAATTTCACGATCATCCATCGTATCATCGATCATTGTGAATGCGGCGATCACATTTGCGGAACTCGCTAGAATTCCGGTTGCAATCTTCCGTGAAATATTAAGTTTGTCTGATAAATTTTCAATAGGTTTCTTAAGTTTTGTTTCAATTAGATATACCATTGGCAAGGCACCACTTAACATTAAACCAATGTATCCTGCAACTTCAAGTGCACGTTCAATATCAACGCTATCTGCAATAATAGGATCTAAAGGATAGGTACCAAAAAGATTACTGAAAATATGTGTGAAGTGCTCAAGTATACTGATTGTCAGGATAACCTTTGTGAATATTTCAATAAATTTTGAAAAGTTTTGAAATCCTTTAATCATAAGTTCTGATTTTTTCCAAAGACCAATTGCCATAAGTAAACATATAATAATTAACGGTAGTAAATTTTTCATAAGAATTACAAATGTCATATTTAATAATACTTGTGGTGCATTTGGGTCTGAAGAAACAACGGTTCGGATCATTGGATTGAAAATCATAATAAGAATATTTGTAACTAAAACACCAAACGGAATTGTGATAAAACCAATCATCGTTCCGATTGAAAGTTGTCGATGATATTTTTCATCGATAATCTTAGTGGCAATTGGAATACTAAACACAATGGTAGCACCTGCCATATAACCTACAGTCATGGAAATAATCCATGCTTCATGGGTTTGTGCTAAAGCAGCAGCAAGTTGATATCCACCCATATCAACTGCAAGCAATGATGTCGCTGCCATGGCTGCGTCTGCACCAAATACGGTGAAAAGTGGTGCAATAAATTTTGAGATAAAAACATTGAGAATCGGTAACGCTGCCATAATTCCGGCAATGGGAATAAATAAACCACCAATTGATTCAATGCCTGCTGTGAATTGTTTACCCAATTCGGATTCACTATCCTTAATTGAGTAAAAACAACCAATAACAGCACAAGCCATTATGATGTAGATGACAAGATCACTAATTATTTTCATAGGTTTCCTCATAAAGTGCAAGTGCTTTGTTTCCATAGAATTTTGAGTTATTATACCAAATTGTCAGATATTCACCAACTGCCGCACCATTTGATTCTTGGAAAATAGCCCATACGAACCAATAATAGGATGCAATCGCGATGTATGCGATAAAGTGGCGCTGCATTGATGCGTCCATAGGTGTCTTATTATAAAGTTCAAGAACCTGCATTGCCTCTTCATAAGTATAGTCCGAACATGCAATAAAGGTACCAATATCAACTCCAGGATCATCAACTCCTGCATATTCCCAATCAATGAGGTATAAATCGTTTCCTGAAAACAGAATATTTGGGTCATAAAAGTCACAGTGACATAATCGTAAAGGAACATTATCCTTATCTGAATATTTTTTTACAGATTCAATCAGTTTAAATAACTCATCAAAATCACTGAATACGTCTTTATCTTGTTGTGATAATTTACCAATAAAGTCGCAGGATTTATTCCAAATATTAAACTCAAATTCACCGGATAATTGTTGATCATGCATGTCTTTAATCATTTCGAGTGCTTGCTTTACTTCATCCCATTGATGATAATCAAGTTTTCGAGCTTGATCAATAAAATAAGATAATTTCCATCCTTTTTCGGGATCCATATAAATATAGGAATCATCAAAACCTAACTCTTTTGCTTTTTGTTGTGCAAAAAATTCAGATTTACGGTTTATGTATTCATCAGTCCCAACACCTGGATGACGGTAAATATAAGCCTTACCATCATATTCAAACTTTAGAGATAAATTGGTGAGACCGTCTTTAACAGGTACAATACCCGTGATATCTGAAACTTTGCACTTGAGCACAGACATTATATTATTGAAGATTTCACTATCTTTGATTTCGAGATACGAAGCATCAAAGGCTTGAAGTTCTTCAAGTGAATCAAATTCTTTAATGATGTCTTTGGAATAGACTTCTGCGTACATTGTGAATTGATCCATATGTTCTACATAAACTTTTTCCCAAAGCTTAGATTTAGTCTCTTCTTTTGGATATTCTTGTTTTAAGAGCTCTCCAAAATCGTGTGAGAATGCCTGATCAAAGAATACATGACCAACCATACAATTGTAAGTGCCTGACCCGATGCCGATTTGAGTAATTAGCCCTTCATCCGTAAAATCCGCATAATATTCTCCGCTTTCATGTGTCGTATGTACTTGTACTGGATAAGTAGTTTTATATTCGTACGGATTAAATACATTCTCTACGAAGTAGTTATCGGATGAGCAGATATATGTATTTTTTAATTGATCCAGCACAAGCATCAGTGTCGAAGTATTATTGTAACGATAGTAATCATCATTGACTACAATTTTAACGTTGTACTTGTCTTCTAAGTAGTAAAACTGTTCTTTCATGTATCCTAAAACGATTGTGATATCGGTAATACCTCGCTCATGTAATTGACGGATTTGTCGTTCAATTAGAACTTCGCCACGAACATTCAAAAGCCCTTTAGGACGTTCGTAGGAAAGCGGCGCAAAACGAGAAGACATTCCTGCAGCCATAATGATCGCATTATCGACTCGGTAAGCTTCCATAGCCTCTAAACCTTTTGATGTTATTTTCCCCATTTGATCGAGATAGTCCATATTTATGAGAGCTTGGTATGATGATTTCATTGCTTCATTGTCTATTGCTAGAGCGTGTGTAGCGTCATTTAAACACTCACGCAAAATTTTAAATTGATAGATATTCATGAAATTCTCCTTTTAATAATTTTATCATTTATGTTCAAGAAAGACAATGATATCAAGAAATTGAACAAAAGAAAAAACAACACTTTTTTGTGTTGTTTTCTTAGCAATAATTATTATTTTTTACGTCTGAAAAGTTCTATTAATTCACGTGGGTTTTCGGAAGAAAGTATCGATCCAATCATGATAAAAATAACGAGAATAAAGTTTTTATAGTTAAATGTATGATCGACCATAAACTGGAACAGAAATGCCCATGCTGGATAACTGATATTAAGTCCCATGGCTTTACTTGGACCAATAAGAGATATGGATTTATAGTAAAATGAATACGAAATGGAACCGATGATTCCACTGATAAGAATCATTAAGAATATAGGGTGTTTCACAACTAAAAACTGAAGTTGAGAATAGCCAACTAGTGGCATTATGATCAGTCCATATGTAAGAAATGAAACGAGTTGACGAATCGCAAGTGCAATATGAGATGGTACATCTTGTTTAAGTGCAGTACTGATAATTACGGCTTCACTTCCCCACCCAATAATGCATATAGATATAAAGAATAAACCCGCTTGTAAGTTTATTACCCCTGAACTACCTGTAAATCCCATCAAGACAATCGCGGATATCGCAATAAGAAGGCCTAAAAGAGTTCGTTTATTAGGCTTTTCTTTTAATATTATAAAGCTTAATACAGATCCAAATAGTGGATAAATCGCAGAAATGCTTGCGGAAATTGCAGGTCCAAGATGGTTTATGGATAAGATATAAGCACCCATGCCGATTGGGCCACCTAAAAGTGCTGCGATTGCGATAATCATACCCGACTTCGAAAATAGAACACGTATCAGATCGTTCCCCTGTTTTTGAATCACAATGAGGATTAGTAAAAATAGGAAGGACGCGCCATCATGGATAAATGTTGAGATTAGCGGTGCATTGGATCCAAAAGCTAAGAACATCGTGGATGCCAATACAACACCAATCATAACCGTATCAAGTCCCCAAAAAAGACCTGAAAATAAACCGGTAATCGTTCCCTTATTACGCATTGCGATGATCTCTCAAAACAACCTCATGATTGGAAACACGTTCTGATTCTGGAGGTAATTGCATATAGTCTCCATAGTTTGAAGTCAGAATTTCATCATAAGCTGTTGGAATTAAGAATTCATGGCCTTCAAATACACCTGAAGTAACAGAATCTAAAACTTCATTACGGATAAATGTTGATTTGTAGATGGCGTCGTTATAATTGAACACTAGCATATTCGCATACTCTGTTTTTTCATTATTATATTTTTCAATCCAATATTGACGTTTTTTATAGAGACTTGGAAGCAAGAAATTTACACGATAAAAGATTCGATTTAGATGATAAAAAATATTTTTGATGATACGTTTCTTACCTTTGTCTTCATCGGTAACGAATGTATACACAAATAGAGAAATAAGTTTATTGTAAAAACCTACTTTTTTCTTTTGTTCATCACGAAGTGTTATATCATCAGGAATGTTATCATAAGGAAATATATCAATCCAAACTCCATGATTTATATTAAGGTACTCAGTTGATTTTTCAACAAGCTCAACCTTATTACTTCGAATTTTGCTGAAGGCATGATAGTGATCTTTTTCAGTATCAAAGGATTGATAGAAGAAATCTTTATCCAGTTCCTCCAGTACAATTTTTTCGAATCGATTAAATTCACTGCGAGACATATTGACATCAATATCATCATCCCAAGGAATAAAGCCATGATGACGGATTGATCCTAATAAAGTTCCCGATGAGAGTGAATAGATAATATCATGTTTTCGACAAATGCGATCGAATTCGACGAGAACATTCAACTCTTCTTGCTGTAATTTGTTCATTTAGTCCTCCATAGACAACGCTAAGCGTGCATATTTATGTGCATAGTGGTATTGATCCAATGCATAACTTCCAAACGATTCCCCGCTGGCTTGTTTAAATTGAGCCCATAAAGCCCAGAGATATCCTGATAAACTAACATACATAAATAAGATTTTAGACTCCTGTTTTGTAGGTTTTCGTTCAAGATAGATTTCAAGTAATTTTAAGATTTGATCATCTTGATGTCCTGAGTAAATTGCGTGCATCGCGATATCTAATATTGGATCGCCCATGGCTGCATACTCCCAATCTAAAAGTCGTAAAGAACCATCATATAATTTCACGAAATTCGATTCCACTGGATCAATATGACATAAAACTTTCGGACGCTCAAGTGTATTAAGATAGGATATTTCTTCATCAACGAGTCTTGATACCTCATTGATATCATCGAATAAAATCGCATTAGAATCTTTACATAAAGTCATATAATATGCAATGCGTTCTTCTAAATTAAAGGAATGACTCACTGAGATATCGCTTGAGTGCAACATTCGTAAGATACTAAAAGCTTGCGGTATATCATCTTGGGTAATCGACTCACAATTATCATAATAACGTGAAATTTTATAACCGTTTTCTGGGTTGATATAATAAAGCTTATCCGATAACTTTAAGTGATTAATTGCCTGGTACACTTTCGCCTCTTCGCGTCGGTTTATCAGTTGTTCAGTTCCTTTTCCAGGAGCCCGAAAAACATAAGACTTGTTATTGACTCTAAAGATAAAGGAATCATTTGTCATCCCTTTTTTCATGGACTCAATTCCGGTTATCTCATTTGATGTAACTCCGAAGACATTACAAATAATTGAAATCATTTCATTTTTTGTCTCGGTAATATATGTCGTATCAAAAACACGTAACTCTTCAATTGATTCGAACTCGAAGATTGACTCTGGTTCGACCTCGTTTGAATAAATTTGAATTTGATTGATTCGATCGAGCCAGCAGTTCTCCCAGTAATACTGCTCTTTTCCAGCAATCTTAATATCCTGATTAACTGCTTTAATTATTTTTTGGGATGTTTCGGCGTCAAAAAATGTGGGTCCATAAAGGCCAAGTACATCCTTGCCGCCAATTTCCATCTCGGTAATAAGGCCGCTTGGTGCTGTTTTTGCAGTCCATTCATCCGTTTCACCTTCAAAAAACGTTGTAGCGTACCAAGATTTAAATTCATATTTATGGAACATATTTTCCATTATATAGATATCTGATGGCATTATTAAAGTGTTTTTCATAACATCTTGTGCATGATAAATCGTAGAAATGTTGTTGTATCGATTATAATCGGGATTATGAATCAATTTGACCCCGTATTTTGTTACGAGATATTCAAATTTCTCTTTGAGATAACCGACTACGACATATATTTCTTTAATGCCTACTTCTTGAAGTTGTTTGATGAGACGCTCGACCATGCGCTCACCGTGAACTTCCATAAGACCTTTAGGTGTTTCATAGGTATAAGGTACAAACCTTGATCCAAACCCTGCAGCCATAATAATTGCGTTATCGACCTCGTATTCTTTAAGAAACCTAAGTCCTTCTTTTGTAATTTTGAAATTATTTACATATCCTTGATTGATGCAATCATTCAAGAGTGAATTGACTTTCCCTAGGGAAAAATTTGTGTGTTTACTTAATTCACGCTGTGATGAAATTTCTTGCTCAAGTAACGTTCTGAGAATATAAAATTTCGAAAACATAAAACCCTCCGTTCAATTTTGCTTACATATTGTAACATTTGAACGGAGGGTTTTCAATTACCGTTGATACAACTTAAGAGTGTTTGACACAAATGTATGGGAATCGTGTGACTGACTATCAAAGTGATCAAAAGATATATTTTTATTTGAATTGAGCTCATGTACAATTGCTTCCAAATCTCCTTGGGGAACAATTGTCATAAACGGCTTAATCGAAACTTCTTTATTACCACCTGTATCATATGCAATCACAGGTGTATGACAGCAGAGTGCTTCGATATTTGTTGTAGGATAGTTATCCTCATAGGTTGGATTGATAAAACGGTGCGAGAGTGTGTAATACGCTGCAAGTTGCTCTGCACTGTCCGTTCGTAATACACCATCAATTGCAGTGGGTAAAGATTTCTTTTGCTCTTCAGTCAAACCAATCAGTACGATTTTATAATTATCAGAAATCATGGTACTTAACTTAATGAAATCGTTTAAGCCTTTGCGCTGCTCCCAAATGCTTGCAACACCAAGTAAAACGAGTTTATTCTCATATTTTTTTGTTAATTCTGCATCATATGTAGGCTTAAAGAGATTGGTGTTAATGCCGTTATGGATTACTTCACACGGGTACTGAGCTAAAAAACTTTTTGCAAGTAACTCTTTAAGCCAATAAGATGGCGTAACTAGGGTTAAATTATCAAGCCCACTGAATGCCTTTTTCTTCCATAGAAAATTTTTCTTTTGACGTTTGAATACTAATGCTTCAGGGTAATCACGTGTCGAATTGCATTCAACACAACCTTCATCCCATGTTTTACAACCGTGATAATCAAAATAAGCACTGCTACCACTGATTGGCCAACAGTCATGAAAGGTCCAATAGATTTTTCCCTTAAATGTTTTTAATGCCTCAAACAGCATTTCAACATTTAAGTAGTATCCGTGTAAATTATGCAAATGAATCACATCCGGATTAAAGGTTTCAATTTTTTCAATTAGTTTTTGAGTTGCACGATTTGAATGCAGTCCATGTCGGTTAAAGACACGCGTCATGAAAACATGACTGTATGTCGTAAGCTTATCACCAATATAGAACGTATCCGTATCTTCTTTTGCCTGATGACGACCGTAACATATTAAAACTTCGTGGCCTTCTTTTTTTAGTCCGTTTGCGAGATCACGTACAATTTTACCCGTACTTCCGTAGTCACAAACCGAATTAACAAATAGAACCTTCATTATTTACTCCAAACATTGCGATTTATGTAGTCAACATAAGAAATAATAATACGTAATATTTTTTCAGATACATTAGGCATGCTGTAATCAGAGACATAGCGTAATGTTTCCGGTTCTTGTTCTTCCAATACTTCTAGCCCTTGTAAAATACGTTCTTTTTCAAGTCCTACCATCATAACGGAGGCTTCTTCCATAGCTTCTGGGCGTTCATGAGCTTCACGTAGATTAAGTGCTTTAAATTTAAGAATCGATGATTCTTCACTAATCGTTCCACTATCACTCAGAGTAGCTTTAGAATCTACTTGAAGTTTTACGTAATCATTAAATCCCATTGGTTTCATAATTTTTACAAGCGGGTTAAAAGATACACCTTTCGCATCAATCATGTTTTTTGTACGTGGATGTGTACTTACGATAATTGGCATTTGATATTTTTCTGCGATAGCATTTAAACTATCTACAAGATTCAAGAAATTTCTTTCTGAGTTAATATTTTCATCTCGGTGTGCTGAAACTACAAAATACTCGCCTTTTATAAGTTCAAGAGATTCGAGAATTGTACTTGCAGCGATATCTTCCTGACGGGATTGGATTACTTCATACATAGGGCTTCCAGTTTTAATAACACGATCTGCGGAAAGACCTTCTCGTAATAAGTATTCACGTGCAATGTCACTGTAAGTTAAGTTGATATCTGAAATATGATCGACAATTTTACGGTTTGTTTCTTCCGGAACACGTTGGTCAAAACAACGGTTCCCAGCTTCCATGTGGAAAATTGGAATATGTTTGCGCTTTGCAGCAATTGCACAAAGACAACTGTTAGTATCCCCAAGTACTAAGAAAGCATCAGGATTTACTTCTTCTAAAACAGGTTCAATATTGATAAGGATATTACCAATCGTACCAACAGGTTTTCCTGTAGCGGTTTCCAAAAAGTAATCTGGTTTTCTAAGTTTAAAATCATTAAAAAACACTTCATTTAATTCGTAATCGTAGTTTTGTCCTGTATGCACAAGTACATGTTCAATTGCATCACTTGATTCTAAGCGATTAATCACAGCAGATAAACGAATAATTTCAGGACGTGTTCCCACGACAGTCATAACTTTTAGCTTTTTCATCTAAACCTCCAAATAGTGTGTATCGGGCGTATCAGGATCAAATGGTTCATTTACCCACATAACCGTGATTAAATCAGTGTCACCCGTGTTAATAATATTATGTGTATAACCGGTTGGAATATCGATTACCTCGAGTTTTTCTCCAGTTACATGATATTCAATAATTTCTGTTTCAAAGATATCTCTAAATTGGATACAACCTTGACCCGAAACAACGAGGAATTTTTCATTTTTACTGTGATGCCAGTGATTTCCTTTTGTGATTCCAGGCTTAGAAATGTTAATGCTTACCTGTCCCCGATCTGGTGATTTTAGAAATTCAGTAAATGAACCACGATCATCACATTTCATATCGAGAAAATAGTTAAATTCATCCTTAGGTAAAAATGAGAGATATGTACTATACAGTTTTTTCTCAAAGCCTTCTTTGAGATTGGGTACAAAAAGTGAATTGCGTGATTCTTTAAAAGAATGTAAGAGATCTGCAATCTCACCTAAAGTAACATCATAAGATGTCGGTACCGTACAGTAAACCCCTTCAACAACAGTAGGAGATCCATTAATAGCTCGCATTATTTCTAAAACAACATCATCAATATACATGAGGTTTAATGAAATACTTGGATCGTTGACGTGTATGGGTTCATTTCTTGATATCGCATGACACCATGTCGCAATAACCGTGTTGTAATGAGGACGAGACCACTTCCCAAATAGATTTGAGAAACGATAAATCCACACCTTAGCATCCATTTGTTCCATATGATTAATTAAAACAGTTTCACCTTCACGCTTACTTCGTCCATAATCATTATCAAGCGCTGCTTGGATGCTGGATGAAACAAGAATGGGCGCTTTATTGTTGTTTTTGGCTAATGCATTGCATAGAAGTTCTGTAAAACCAACATTACCTTTTTTAAATTCTTCAGGATCTGTAGGACGATTAATCCCAGCAAGATGCACGACCACTTCTGCTTGAGAAGCATAATTTTCAAGTTCTTCAAGTGAATTATTGCGGTCATACGCAAGTACAGTGTGACCAAGATGATTTAGTGTTGCTACAAGATTTTTCCCAACAAATCCCGAAGCACCTGTAACAAGAATTTTCATTTACATCATGCCCTTTAGTTCATCTTTAATTTCATAAAGATCGACTAACTTAGCCTTGATTTCTTCAACATTAAGTCGGTATGTGTTATGAGAATTATATTCTTGTTCCTCATGAATTTCTTCACCTTCCATGAAATATTTATCATAGTTGAGATCGCGTTGATCCATAGGAACTCGATAATAATCTGTAAGATCTTCAGCTTTTTCGAATTCTTCTTTAGTTAAAAGCGTTTCATAAAGTTTTTCACCGTGACGTGTTCCAATAATTCGGGTTCCTTTTTGGTATCCTGTAAGTTCTATGATTGCCTGTGTTAAATCTTCAATCGTACTTGCAGGTGATTTTTGGACAAAGAGATCACCGGGTTCACCGTGTTCAAAAGCAAATAATACTAATTCAACTGCTTCGTCTAAACTCATTAAGAAACGTGTCATATGTGGGTTTGTAAGCGTTAATTCTTTACCATTTCGAATTTGTTCTAGGAATAATGGAATTACAGATCCTCGTGAAGCCATAACATTTCCATAACGGGTTCCACAAATAATAGTATTTGTTTCTTTTGCAATACGTGCTTTCGCAACAAATGTTTTTTCCATCATAGCTTTTGAAATTCCCATTGCGTTAATTGGGTATGCAGCCTTATCTGTCGATAGACAAACAACGCGTTCAACACCACAATCAATGGCTGTTTCTAAGACATTATCCGTTCCGATAATGTTTGTCTTTACAGCTTCAATTGGGAAAAACTCGCAGGAAGGAACTTGTTTTAAAGCAGCAGCGTGGAAAATATAGTCAACACCTCGAACTGCATGAATCAGTGATTCTTTCTGACGAACATCTCCAATATAAAATTTTAAGCGATCATCATTGAAAAACTTACGCATGTCATCTTGTTTTTTCTCATCTCGAGATAGAATGCGAATTTCTTTAATGTCTTCATTTAAAAGACGACGTACAACGGCATTTCCAAATGAACCGGTACCGCCTGTGATGAGTAATACTTTATTTTTAAACATATTTTTTACGCTCCCATGTGTTTTATAATTATTTCATATGCGTGTGCAACGGTATAATGATTCATTAAGTATTCATGCCCCTTTGCACCCATTTCTATTCTTAAAGTCTGATTGGATACGAGCGTATCAATTGCTTGATACCATGCCTCAACATCCGTACTTTCAATCCCAAATCCATATTGATTCGTCATTGCAATCGTTCCGATATCAGTCGCTGTGTCTGTAGCACAAACAACGGGTTTAGAAGCCTCAAGATAGGTCAAGAGTCTTTGCGGATAATTAGGTATCGTAAAACGATGATCTAAGAATATCAAACCAACATCACATTGACTTACAAGACTATTATATACCCTGCTTTCAAGTTGCCCTAGGAAAAGTGTGTTGGATATATTGTTTTCTTGAATAAAGGAAGTAATCAGTTCTTCTTTTGCACCCGACCCTGCGATTAAAAATACAATACGATCATCATTTTTAATGCGATCGATACATTCGATCACAAATGGAATTGCCTGTGGTGCCCCTAAGTTACCGCCATAGAGAAGAATCGTTTGGTCATCACGAATGGAATACGTCTCACGAATGGAAATGCTGTCATGAGCCGTATTGTTTTCGTTAATATCTAATGCGTTTGGTAAGATTTCGAGTCGTCCTACGGTAGATGGATGATGTTTTTCCATATAGTTTAGGTTCGCAGGCGACATCGTGCCAATCACATCAAACATTTTGTAGAGTGCTTTTTCTTTATGAGAGAAGAAACGATGAATCAAACCCATTTCTTTCATAAATCCAAGATCAACGGCATTTTGCGGAAAGATATCCTTGAGCATTAAGTAGAGTAACGCGTTTGGATTCTTTGTTTTAAGATAATTAACGGTTTTTAGTAGTGTTATAGGGGGCGTTGAATACAGAATAAGATCAAACGATTCATGTCCCAGATGTTTTTTCAGCGCATTCTTGAATTGTGAATCAATTCGAAGTGTTGCGATGCCTTTATCAATTAAATTACTATTTTTCGTTAAATTTCCAGTTTTAATGCCAAGATAGTGTATACCAAATTGTTCATAATACTCTGTTTCTTGGCCTAAACGTTTTTCACGAGCATATGCAATCGTAACATCATGTCCTTTTTTCTGAAATTCAGAAAGTAGATCAAAGTAAATACTGTGACGATGCATCCCTGAATTTGTTGAACTTAAATAAAGTACTTTCATAGGACCTCCTTAATATTGCCACAATAAAGAACCATCTTTATTGTAAAGGCGTTGACGACAATATGTATCTACAGTGATAACACCATCCGGTGCAATCCGATAAAAATCATTACTTAAAACAGGTACAATGGGTTCAAATGACTCATCTACATAAATAAAGAAATGATAATCAATGTATTCAAGATCTAGAATCTTGTAGGCATAAGGTTTGTTGAATTCAACATATTTTGCACTTATGATTTCATCTTTATAAGGAAACATATTAACAATGCTTTCAGGAAGTTTCTCAACATCGTAAGATTTGACATCAAGTGCTTGTGTTGTGATTTCTTGACGTTCAAGTGAATCCTTGCTTAAAGCTTCTTGAATGTGTTCTTCGGTGACTTCTTTACCCGATAAATCAAGATACTCTGTAGATTTAAAAGCTTGTTTTAAGTCATCATTAGGAGTAAATGCAACCAGCGAACCATAGACTGTTGGTTTACGTTTAAAGGTCGGTTCTACAATCCAAGTTCGATCGGTTCCTAAAATTCCATACAGTTCTGATTCATGATCCCACATTGCATAATAGGAAAGATTCTCTTGATACTTTGATGATGAAGGTAACGCGGCTTGAGAATCTAAAAGCTCATCGCGCTCATCATTACAATTACGTCGAACTGTTAGATATGCAAAACGATTGTCATAATCATCATAGCTCGGACGATTGAAAATTGTGTTAAATCGTAATAGCTTGTTTGGTCCACGATAATTAGATTGGTGCATGTAGGCATTGATATCTTTGTAGAGAAACAAACCTGTAAAACATGCGAGTCCTGTATAGATTAATCCATTCAGAACTTTTGAGTCTTTTAAGAAATAGTGGTCAAGTATATATTTGAATACGACGATGCAGAGAATAAACGTATAAATCGTTGTTCGACCAGCAATTAATTCTGAGAATTTCAAACAAAAGTAAACTGCAAATCCAAGTAAAGTCGAATCAACCATGAATTTCTTAAATACGGAATCCGTGATTTTATCGTAGTGATAAAGAATTACTGTAGCGAATGCAATACGGACAATTCCTGCAAAGTTCAAGACTTGTGTCTTCGCATCAATATATCCCATTATTTTCTTAGATCCTGGAATAAATGGAAGGTGTGCGAGTACGCGTTGCCATGGAATGAATGCAAAAACAAAAGAAATACCAAGAACAATGATCAGTGTTTTTTTATTCCATTTAACGTTGCGTGCTAAGAATATAATCGGTAGGTAGAATAATACAGAAATATGGAATAGCGCAAGTGCTGCTACAAGTAAGATTGATTGCTTTTTGGATAGATTTTTTTGAGGATTAAAGAAGTAATAGGACGCAACTGCCATAACAAGACCTTGACGAATTGCACTTAAATTCCAAACAAAGAAAAACATACCAATAAAGAGAATCAGTGAAACGAGTGATGAATCCGTCGTCTCATCAATCCATTTTACAAAGAAAGCGAGTGTAACGGCTCCAAAAAAACCAATAAAAAATTGGAATGGTAAACCAATGGATTTAAATATAAATATAAAAATGCGAAATCCGAGTTCAATGTTACTTTGATGGTCTAACATTTTCCCAAACGTTGTTACGTTTTGTAAATTATAGAGATATTCATAGGAAAAATAATCTGTACCTACACCTACTCTAAAAATTACGATAATAAAAAGTGGGACCGTTGCCAAATAAAACTTTTGCTTTTTTGTTAATTTTGGTAATAAACTAACAATAAAAGGAAATACCAGTGCAAAATAGTACATAATTACCTCCAATAAAATAATATAAAATAATAAGTCTTAAAGATAAATTCCCTAAGACTTAAACGAGTTTAAAACCCTTCTGTACTGTCTTTTTTAAAAATAACTACAACAGTGCGTAAGATTAATTTAAAATCAGTCCAAATTGAATAGTTTTCTATATACATAAGATCCATAAGAAGTTTATCTTTTGGAGATGTATTGTACTTACCCTCGATCTGCGCTAGACCTGTTAAGCCTGCTTTAACCTTCAAGCGGTAAGCAAATTCGGGCAACACTTTTTGATAAGAATCGACATTTTCAAGCATTTCAGGACGAGGACCTACAATGCTCATTTCACCTTTAAGTATATTGATGAGTTGGGGAAGTTCATCCATACGAATTTTACGAAGAACCTTTCCAACTGATGTGATTCGGTCATCATGCTCTGTAGCAGAATAATTTTCAACATTTTCTTTCATTGTTCTGAATTTATAAACATCGAAAATGCGTCCGTCAATTGTCGCTCTTTTTTGTTTAAAAAGAATTGAGCCACCATCATTAAGTTTGATAGCAATTGCTGCGATAATCCAAATTGGTGATGATAAAATGGCACCAACTACGGCTACAAAGATATCCAGAATTCGTTTTAAAACACGTTGTTCGAAAGATAGACCTTGAATATTTACCTCAACCATAGCCTTATCATCGACAACCATCGAGAACCCTGATAATTCAACAATATCCGAAATCGAAGGCGCAAACATGAAATTTAATTGATGCTTGTAACAAAGATCAACCAGACGTTTTCGCTCACTTATAGGTGTTTCTAAGATTACAACATAATCAACATTGTAAAGCATTGCTTCCAAATTCGGATCATCAACAGCAATGCAACCTAAAATATCATATTGCAGCTTAAAACGCTCTAAATAATGTTTAACTTTACCTAAACTCACTTGGTCGTTTTCATCATATACAATAATAGTACGAGACGGCTTGTACATCTTGAAGTAAATATAATTGCCTAAATAGGAAAAAATCACAATCCCAATAATCTGAATGAGTATGGTATAGAATAATAAATCCAATTGCTCAATTTTAAAAGATTGATTGTTATTAGGATTTGTATTCATGACCATCAATTGAAAAAATGTCGCTAAATCCGTTAACATAATTGCAATCGTTGAATTATAAATAATTGGTTTGCTCTTTTTTACACCAATTTCGAAAGGTCCGTAAACCTTAAGCATTAAAATGCCAATCAAGATAAAGGTCGATCCTGTAATGACCGCTGTTCTTGACCAATTTTGTAGCGCAATATTTTCTTTGCCAAAGAGATAAAAGAATACCGCTGCTAAAAACACAAAGATAAATCCCTTTAGAGCCACAATTACTAATGACTTTAGATTTTTACTCATATTTTCTCCTAATTATTAACTACTACCCGTAAAACACAAATTCGTTTTCATATAGAAACATTTTTATATTTTTAGTAATCAAATACGTTATAGATAAAGTGTAATCACAATAAATTCCATTGAAGTGGTTGAATCATGTTTCAATGGAATCATTTTGTATAAAACACAGTAGATAACCTATTTATCCTTGTCAATTATATCATTTTGACGTATTAGATTCAATATTGATAGGACGTCTTCAGTAATTGTTAAGAAACAATAAAAAAACAGAATCAATCTGATTCTGTTAGTGATGACCACGGGTTTGGGCAGATTTGACCAAGGATCATATGTTCTTTCGAAGCTGTTGCAGATGGCACATTACTTGACCTGCCCGCCAATGTTTCATTACCCAATATTGCAAACGCAATGGCTTCTTTTGCATCACTTGAAAAACCGAGGTCTTCTTGAGTACAAACCATGATGTCATCAGGTAACATCATTCGTATTTCTTCGAGCAATACGGGATTATATGCGCCACCACCACCAATAATCACTTTATCGATCGTATGTTTAGGCATAATAAAACGTTTGTATGCATCTGTAATTGAATGTGCTGTAAATTTTGTTAATGTATAAATAACATCATCAGCATCATAACCTTCTTTATATAATTTTGAAACTAAGTGCTCTCCAAAAAGCTCACGTCCAGTTGATTTGGGTGGTTCAAGTTTTAGATAAGGATGATTTAAAAGTTTTTGATAAAGTGCTTCGATTAAAGTACCTTTTTTCGCATGCAGTCCATTCTTATCATATAACTCATTATAATAGTGAGATGTTGCTGCATTCATCATCATATTACCAGGACCGGTATCAAAAGCATACAAATCATCAAGATGAGCATTTTGGGGAATGACAGTAACGTTGCCAATTCCACCAATATTTTGAAGTAAAACCGTTTTATGTTTTTCGCGATACATTAGAAATTCAGAATATGGAACCAGTGGAGCACCATCCCCACCTGCCACAATATCCATGACTCTAAAATTAAAAACTACAGGAACTTTATGATGAAATGCGATGATTGATGGATCTCCAATTTGAAGTGTTGACTTCATCAATTGATTACTTGGATTTGGAAGATGGTATAACGTTTGTCCATGGGAAGCTACAAAATCAAGTGATCCCTTAAAATTACTTTCTGTCAGTACTTTTGTCGTTGCATCATTAAAGAGGTGTCCTAATTCAAAATTCAGTGAACAAATTTCATCAACACGTGATGTTTCTGGTACACTGGCTCTTAAAATTCGTTGACGAATCTCTTTTGGAATCTCAAGCGTTACAAAATGAATTAGAGTACATGACGTTTCAGTACCCGAACCTTTGATTTCTACTAAAGCTGCATCAATCCCATCAAGAGATGTTCCAGACATCAGTCCAACTGCATATTTAGTTTCCATATTGTTCCCCTATTTATTTTCCAAAGCACGTGTAATATGCCCTTGGTTTTGGTTTAGAAGATGTAACGCTTCTTCAACATCAAGATTACATAACTCCATAACAATGGCTACTTTGACACTTTTATCACTTAAATTCAATAAATCGGTTGCACGTTCATAAGTACACCCAGTTGCGTTCATAATTATATTGCGTGCACGTTCGATAAGTTTTGCATTTGTTGCTTTAACATCCACCATTAAATTTCCATAAACTTTACCCAGTTTAATCATCGCTCCAGAGGATATCATATTTAAAACCATCTTCGTTGCAGAACCTGATTTCATACGTGTAGAACCTGTTATAACCTCTTGCCCAACTACAACTTCGATTGGATGATCGGCGTATGCAGCCATCTTGCTTTGAGAAACACATGCAACTGAAATTGTTTGAGCACCAAGTTCTTTAGCGTATTTAAGACCACCAATACAGTAGGGTGTTCGACCGGATGCACCAATTGCACACAAAATATCATCTTTCGAAAAATTAATGGCTTTCAAGTCCGTGATACCACTAACTTCATCATCTTCAGCAGCTTCAACTGGATGTCTTAAAGCGATGTCACCACCTGCAATAATTCCTATTACTGACTCTTCACCAACACCAAATGTGGGGAGACATTCGGATGCATCAAGGACGCCTAGACGGCCTGATGTACCAGCCCCCATATATACAAGGCGACCACCTTGAGCAATTGCGTCATAGGTAGCGTCGATAGCAGCGGCAATTTCATAAGTTTGTTCACCAACCGCATCGATAACACGTTGATCTTCATGATTGATCAAGGTTACCATCTCGACGGAATCGAGTCGATCGATATTTTTAGTATTTGGATTTTGAAGTTCGGTACCAATTTTTGATAAGTCGATTTTCATATATCTGTCCTCATTTCATTGTATATCTATTATACCTTCTTTGAAATGATATTTCAATTTAATTAACAAAAGCGTGAAATAAAGTTAAATGTTTCGAATTGATTTAATCGTGTCGCGTGTATTTACGATCTTACGACGTGTTTCTTCTATATTGTTTTTCGCAACACCCAAGTAAAGTAAATCTGAAATAGCTAACATTGAAAAACGTGATGCAATAGAACCCAAACGAACTTCTGACTCTTCTTTAGGAATGTTAATGACAAAGTCAGAATTCTTCGCAAGTTCATTACGTCCTACTTGAGTGATCGCAATCGTTGTAGCCCCTTTATCTTGAGCGAGTTTTTGAGCCATAATAATTTCACGCGTTTGACCCGAATAGGATAAGGCAATGGTGACATCGTTTTCAGTTATATGCGTTAGTGAAGACATTTCCAAATGAAAATCATCGAAATAAACAACATCTGCATCAATACGAACGAACTTATGGTAAAGGTCCTGACAAACAATACCTGAACCTCCAATACCTAAGAGATAGATGCGCCGCGCATTGCTTATTGCTGCAATTGAAGCATCCAACACCTCAAGATTCAAAAGTTTATATGTGTTATCAAAGGTTCTATGATTGCTGTAATGTGATTTACGTACCATGGTTTCAATCGTATCTTCTTCTTTGATGAGTTTATCAAACGATTGTTCTTCTTCACTGTGATCTCGAGCAAGCTCTACTTTTAGGTGAGTGAATCCATTATAGCCAATTTTTTTAGAAAAACGAACGATTGCAGCTGCAGAAGAATTAATCTCCTTCGCAAAATGTTGCGATGAAAAATTAACAACTTCATCTTTATTCTCAAGAATGTATTCCGCAATACGTTTTTCTGTATCAGTATAAGTATGCATATTCTCTTTAATCCTATAAATACAACTCATCTAAAATCCTCCTATGATATATTATTTATCGTGTTCTTGTTTAACCAACGATTGATCATACATTCTAAAAAACGGAAAATAAACTAGCGTCGTAATACCGACTAGAATAAGTGCTAATAGCAGTGAACGCACATCTCCTAAGGTTGAAATAAATAAACCTAAGGGCATGGGAATTACCCATGGTGCTACGATACTTGGAATCGAAACATAACCCAGTTTCATTGCCCAATACGCAACACTTCCTGTTATTAACGGTGCTAAGAAAAAAGGCACTCTAAAATACTTATTCTCGACAATCGGTGTTCCAAAAATTATATTCTCGTTAATATTGAATATATTTGAAAGAAGGCTATCTTTTCCAAGTGTTTTAAGATGACGGCTTTTCGCAAAAAGCAAATTAACCGTTAATCCTAATGTGCATCCAGACCCACCGATCCAAACACACCACCCTAAGAATGCTTCCGTACCGATATATACGGGTAAATTACCTGAAACGATCATAAATCCATTCACAAGCATCATATGGAACCAAAACGGTCTCATTAATGTTCCTATAACGCCAACACCATGAATCCCTAAAACCCAAAACATACAAATAATCATGATGAGTGATAGTATGATAATAAATTCACTCAAAACATTGGTTACTACTATAATACCATTAGCCAGCGCTAGAAAGAAATGATTAAAAATAAATATAAAGATTAATAGACAAAGCAACATGACGATAGTTGGCCATAAGCGGTTATAGTAATCCGTAACAGCTTGGGGAATCCGCGTTCCTTTAAACTTAAACGAATCCAAATAATTGAAAGCGAGTGATACGATTACAGATACGATCATCGTAACCAATGGAAACGTGGTTGTGTGTCCATTTGGAACCAAAACAATTCCAGGTAATAACGATAAGAAAACAGTACTCATCGTAAAACTCACATCAACATCCGTATTTAAGACTTCACTTGCAATTAGATACGATAAAGAAATCGATAACATGACGCAATACAGCTGGTAAAACAAAACAGCTTGATTACGAAATGGATCACGGACCCAACCGATTTGATCAAACTGATAATACACAAAAATACAAACACCCAAAACGATATTGATATATGCCATTTTATTAATCGCATTTTTTATAGCGTTTAAACAACGACTTCCCTGTATCAATGAAACAAACTTTTCTAAAAACATAATAAACTTCCTCTTCTACTTACAGTATTGCGTACGTAGCATTTTAAAAAAGAAGGATAGAATCCTTCTTAGTCAATACGCACAAATTTTATTTTAGTATATCGATCAATGGCATGAACAAGATCTACGTAATCAGGATGAATAAATCCGATTACATTGGTTCGTGCATCCATTGGAAATGCTTTTTTACAAATTTGCATTTCACCACTGTATCGTCCCGATAATTCATTCTCAATCGTAATCGCTCCACGGACACGTGGTCCATTATCGGTTACGGGAATCCCAGGAATACGTGGTGTTAACATGCGAATCACATTTTCAGATAAATCCTTACGTACTTCAAACATTTTATCATACATATCTGGTGCATTTTTAGTAAAGAATGCAGGTATATGCATCATTGAATCTTTCATATACGATTCAATATAGAATAACGTTTCAAGGTGTGCTTTACTATCTCCAATTAGAATATCCGTGATACCACAATCATGAATCAATTCCACGGCTGCAAGATACGGATTACATTGACGATGTTTCTCAACGGTAGGTAAACCCTCATAAAGAGGGAATCGTTTTAAAGCATCACCGGGTACAAAAGCCATAATTTTTATATTGTGACGAATAAATACTTCATTGATTTTTTTAAAATAATCTAACGATAGTCCCGTCTCCGTTTTAGGATAAAAGTTATGTAGAACAGAAATATTCTTAAAATCAACACCTGCTTCCAAAGCATCAAGAATATACGGTTCATTTACAACACTTGCATTCAACATTAAATCAAAGTCTTTTTGAAGTGATTTAACGACTTCAAAGTCATCAAATCCATAGTCAAGACGTAGTGATGTAAAACCAAGTGTTTTAAGTGCTTTATAATCATTTGCAGCAATTCCCAGTTTTTCAAAAGTTGCAGGAGAAATATCGGGTACTAGTTCAAGACCTAAGCGTTTAACTTCCGATAAAAACTTTGGAATTTCTTGATCCAATTTCGATAAATCTTCCTCTGGGATATGAAGTGAAGTAAATAAATACTTCACTCCTATAGCAGCCGCAGCTTCTAAATATCCGTAATCTAAATCTTTAAAATAACTTGAGATACCTAACATAATTTAGTTTTCTTCTGCTTGTTCCGCAGCAGCCATTTCAGCGAGGTCGTTTTTCTCCATTGCCTTCACAAATGGATAGAAGCATAGGAACATAAATACCCAACCAACGAGTACAAACGCTGTTGCTGGAATACTTCCTGCAGTCGCTAAATATGTTTTAATCGGTGCTGGTGTAATCCAAGAAATCATCAATGCCGGTACTGGTATGACACCTAATGTTGTTAAAACGATTGCGGCAAGTGCTAGCACTAAGTAACTTAAGATGAATGGAATCATCATGAGCGGATTCAACATAATTGGTAATCCAAAGATAAGAGGTTCACCAATATTGAATAAGGATGCAGCTAAAGCAAGTTTACCTAAACCGCTTAAACGTGGTGATTTTGACATAATTAAGCAAAGTGATAATGGGAACAATCCAGTCCAAATATAGTTATCCATAAATACGGATGTATATGTGTGTGGTAGATTTGCAAGTGTACCGGTAGCTTCAAATGCAGCAAGGTTTAATTGTGACATTTGACCCCAGAATGTACCACCTACTGAGTTTACAATGTTAGATCCATGAATCCCAACAGCCCATAGAATACGGTTTAGAAGTGTTGCAATCATAACAACGATTGGTGAATCACCAACGGCTACTAATGGTTTGAACACGCCTGCAATCAATTCTGGAATGTTTAATTGGAAAACATGACCCAATAACCACCAAAATAAAATTACAAAGAAACTTGGAATTAATGCAATAAATGATTGAGATACCATTGGAGGAACTCCCTCTGGCATTTTAATAACAAGTTTTTTATTAACAACAAATCGATAAATTTCAACCGTAATAATTGCGACAATCAATGCAGCGAATACGCCAAGTGCGCCCATATATGTTGATGGAACACCTGTAAACTTACCTTCAACACCATCAACCATCGTTGTAACAGTTTGTGCTGGATTTAAAAGTAAGAATGATGCAACGGCTAGAATCATCGGTTGAACAATATCGTGATTTTCTCCGCGTTGTTTATTGTAGTATTCGACCAATCCATACGATGTCGTGATTACAGTATAGAGGGCAATAAAACCTGTCCCTACTCCAGATGCTGCTGCAATAACCCAGCGTTTATCTCCTAAGAAATCAGTCCAAGCCTTAACTGGGAATGATGCAATAAGTAAAAATACAGAACCAATAACTAATAGGGACATGATTCCAAGTCCAGTACGTTGCATTACTTGAACGTATTTTAACTGAGAAAATTTGATGAGTGGTGGGGCAATCTTCTCTTCTATAAATTGTGTTAACTTCTCCATATTAACTCCCTTTCCTGCACTTGTTAGTGCTTACATATGAATAGTAACCGATTTCAAAATATATTTCAACCTTTCTTTGTAAATATTGGAATATTATTTCAATATCGTTGTTTATCATTGTAATCGTTTCCATATTTTGCTACTATTATTTTGTAGAAAGAGGTATTAATATGAATACAATTATTATAAATAGTCCTATAATGCAAAAACAAATTCAAAAAATTGTTGAATCAATGACCGATCCGAAATGCACTTTTGTAAAGAAAGATGGTATCAAACTCTATTTCGAAACGGACATGGAAGATAAAGACGAAGCGTGCAAACGCATTAAAGCTGAAATCAAAAAAGATCCTATGGCTGGAGCAATAATGTTTACAGTTAAAGCAGATGAGTATATCTAAAACAATATAAAACGTTCACTGATAACAGTGAACGTTTTTTTATGTATTTTAAACTATGAATGCATCGACTCTTTTTCATGATAAGTACTAACAATAGATGTTTTCGAAATCCGTTCATAAAAAAGGCGATAATCCTTGCGAAACAATGTTGAAATAATATGACTCACAATAAATATCCAATAACCTAAAATCACCAATAAATATAGAACCGACGTAATGGTACCAACATATAAATTGGTTGATGAAACCATTTCAAATAGTGCACCTGTAATATCTCCAAAACGAATGATAAATATATAAACAAGAACAGTTCTTAAAATTATAGATTTGATTCTTGATGCACTCTGCTCTGCCACGATACGGACTTGCACCACTGACATTCCTATGGTAGATCCTTGATGTACAATTGGCCATATCGCAAAAAAGAAGATGAATCCAATGAAGTTAATCATCGACATAAATACATTATTCTGGGCTACTACGGGATTGATTGCACCCATTCCAAGCATAAATACTGAAATAGCCACCGACATTATCGCTGTATCAATCAAATAAGCCACAAGACGCCGTATATAAGTAACTCGAACCGATTTTTCAGCAGATTCTAAGTCCAACGCTTCTCGGGATGGGAAAAAATAAGTCATTAAGGGTGCGATACCATATCCGAAAAGCCCACCTAAAGTATTTAAAATTAAATCATCCACATCGAATAAACGATAAGGTCCTGGATACAGTCCATAAAGTCCTGTAAGCTGTGTAAGCTCAAAGAATAATGATAATATAAAACTTAAAATCACTGTTTTCTTTAAATCACAGTTAAAGTAATAACGTAAATAAATTCCAAAAGGGACAGTCATCAGGATATTAAAAACCGGTTGAGTGAATACCCCCTCTTTTAATCCCATCAGAATAGAGCTTGGATTTGATAAACGCATCGAGGACTCTCGAATAAAGTCAGATATAAATGAGAATGGAATGGGTTGAATCATATCTTTCCAATGTGTATGCACTGTTTGTCGATCGGGTAATGGTAAAATTACCAGATAAAAAGCACACAGTAAATAGAAAATAAAACTGTAGATTACCACAGCCCGCCATTTTGAGACCGATCCATGTTTATGATAATCATAAATTAAATATGGAATTAACATCGCAAAAGCAATGAAAGGAAAACTGATTAGAGCTGTTCGTATTGGATAAAAATAGGTTTGCATCGTCAATTCCCCTTAACTTGTTATTTACGGTCTAAATATTCTTGGTATGTTCCGAGATAGTCTACAAGCGTACCATCTTCTTTAAATTCCATAATACGTGTTGCGGTTGTTTCAATAATTTGGTGATCATGTGATGCTAAAAGAATTGTACCTGGGAATTTAATCAGTGCATTATTCAATGCAGTAATGGATTCCATATCGAGATGGTTTGTTGGTTCATCAAGAATTAGAACGTTTTTACCCATAATCATCATCTTGGACATCATACAACGCACTTTTTCACCACCGGATAGAACATTAAGTTTCTTCAATGCATCATCTCCAGCAAAAATCATGCGTCCTAAAAATCCACGTACATACGTTTCATCTTTTTCATCAGAAAATTCCATGAGCCAATCAACAATTCGTTCATCAGTTTCAAAATCTTCATCAAAGTTTTTATTGAAGTATCCATAATCAACACTTGATCCCCAATGCACAAAACCAGCATCTGGTTGAACTCGTTCTGTAATGATATCAAAAAAGCGTGATTTAGTGATTTCTTGGTCTCCTACGAAGGCTACCTTTTCGTTATTTCCAATTGTGAAACTTAAATTTGTGAAAAGTTCTTTGCCATCTAAAGTAGCACTCAGATCGCCAACTTCTAATACTGAACTTCCGAGATTACGTTTTGGTTTAAACTCAATAAATGGGTAACGACGTTTTGAAGGTACCATCTCATCAAGTTTGATTTTTGATAGAGCTTGTTTACGTGAGGTTGCTTGTTTTGATTTTGAAGCATTTGCACTAAAGCGATCAATAAAATCTTGAAGTTCTTTAATTTTTTCTTCTTTTTTCTTATTTGCATCTTTCATTTGACGAAGGATTAATTGACTGGATTCATACCAGAAGTCATAGTTTCCTACAAATAACTGAATTTTACCGAAATCAATATCCGCAATATGAGTACATGTTTTATTTAAAAAGTGACGGTCATGGGATACTAAAATTACGGTGCTTTCAAAATTAATTAAGAATTCTTCAAGCCATTGAATGGCTTCAAGGTCAAGGTGGTTTGTTGGCTCATCAAGTAGAAGAATATCAGGATTACCAAAAATTGCTTGGGCTAATAATACTTTAACTTTATCAGAACCTGTGAGTTGTTCCATTTTCGATTCGTGATACTGACGATCAACGCCTAAACCATTTAATAATGTGAACACTTCTGCTTCAGCATTCCAACCATCCATATCCGCAAATTGTTCTTCCAGTTCACCGGCACGAATTCCATCCGCTTCTGAAAAATCTTCTTTTGCGTAGATTACTTCTTTTTCTTTCATAATTTCATAGAGTTTTTCGTTCCCCATGATAACTGTTTCTAAAACAGTAAAATCATCGAAGGCAAAATGATCTTGTTTTAAAAACGAGAGTCGTTTTCCATTTGGAATTGATATATGACCACTTGTTGGTTCAAGCTCACCGGATAAGAGTTTAAGGAAGGTTGATTTCCCTGCACCATTTGCACCGATGACACCATAACAATTACCTTCTGTAAATGTTATAGATACTTCTTCGAATAATGCCTTGCCATCAAACATTAACGATAAATTATTTGTACTAATCACTGATATTCTCCTTTAAATTCATTCAAACTCCTATTATAGAGTATATTTATAAATAAACAATAAAAACAAGACAGATTTGTCTTGGCTTTTACATTACTTATCTTCTTAATAGTATAGCAAATTTTTATGAATATAGTAGTCTTATGATATTGATGCAATTATAACCACGATACAAGCCCTGTTGTTATGTCATAAAACGCACTCACCACTTTAACATCATGACGTTTGATAGACGAATTGTCTGCGATTTCTGAAGCCGTTTTTTGAGCGTGGTTTTCCGATGAATGATCAATGCCTTCACTTAAAATGTGTCCTTTGATTTGATCCACAATGGTTTTAAGATTCCCATCCAGTGATAGGTTATTGAATGCGGCACTGATAGCACCGCATTGACTATGACCTAAGACGACAACTAAAGGCGTTTTAAGATTCTCAACCGCATATTCAATACTTCCTAACACCGAAGAATCTGAAATATTTCCAGCATTTTGAATCAAAAACAAATCCCCTAACTTACAATCAAATATAATATCCGGTGACACACGAGAATCCGAACAACTAAGAATAATCGCATAAGGATTTTGTCCCGTTCCTAAGTCTTCCATCTCATGTTGAGAATGATGTGAATTTCGAACCGTTTGATTTGTAAAGCGAAGATTTCCATCTTTTAATAAATCTAGTGAATTTTTCCATTTATGACGCATAACTACTCCTCTTCTTTCATCGCTGTTTGATTGTGTTTTAAAAACAATTACGATCTTATAGTTATTATAAAATGATTATTCAAATATGACGACGGCTGTCATGAAACTATCACAAAATGTCATCAAGAATTCTTCTCGTTAAAAGACAGTAACAATGGTATTATAGTGACAGAACGGAGTTGAATTATGAAAGCAGAAATTATTTGTGTTGGAACCGAATTGTTGTTGGGGGATGTTGTGAATACAAATGCAACGTATATTGCCCAACAATTAGCGACTGATGGAATATTTTGTTACCATCAAAGTGTTGTGGGTGATAATCCAAAGCGTCTTAAGCATAGTTTTTCGGAAGCTTTAAGTCGTAGTGATGTCATTCTTCTTACAGGTGGACTTGGACCAACTTATGACGATCTTACAAAAGAAATTATCGCTGAAATGCTTGGTCTTCCTCTTATACTTCACCAACCTTCCATGGATAAGCTTGAATCGTATTTTAAAACAAGTGGTAAATCTATGACCGAAAACAATATTAAGCAAGCGATGATTCCCCAAGGTGCTTTTGTATTTGAAAACATGTGTGGTACCGCTCCAGGCATTGGTATTGAAACCAACACCAAAACTGTTATATTACTTCCGGGACCTCCACGTGAAATGAAAATGATGTTTGAAACATCTGTTAATGATTACTTAAAACAAAAAACAAACGTGACGCTTGTATCGCATAAGGTCTATTTATTTGGAATTGGTGAATCAACAGTCGAATCAATTCTCAAAGATAAAATGATCGATTATCAAAATCCTACAATTGCACCATATGTTTCAGATGTCAGCGTAATGTTGCGTATTACTGCAAGTGCTCAATCTTATTTTGAAGCGGACACACTTATAAAACCCGTAATCGAAGAAATCAAAGAACTTTTTCAAGATTATTATTACAGTGTTGATGTGCCCTATCTTGAAGATGTGATTGTTCCCTTACTTGCACGAAAAAACATGAGCGTTTCAACGGCTGAAAGTTGTACAGGAGGACTTTTAAGTTCCCGAATAACACGCGTTTCCGGCAGTTCAAAAGTATTTAATCTGGGTGTTACTACGTATTCAAACGATCAGAAAAACGCAATCCTAAACATACCTCATGAATATTTTGATACCGTTGGAGCTGTTTCTCCGGAAGTTGCGAAACTAATGGCCTCCAATATTCGTACACTTGCAGGTTCAGATATTGGTATTGGTATAACAGGAATCGCAGGACCTACAGGTGGTTTTGATGATAAACCGGTAGGACTTGTATATATTGCAATTGCGACGTCTAAACATGTTGAAGTGAAAACCCTCATGTTGGGCCGAAATCATACCAATGAACGCATCCAAATCCAAAAAATGGCAACAAACCATGCATTAAAAATGATTTTCGATGAGATAAAATAAAAAAAACGATGTAGCTCAATGACAGTAGACTACATCGTTTTTTTATGTCGGCTATATTCAAGGAGAAGAATGAATATATTTTAACAGTACCCATGTATTGGGAATACATGTCCCCCCCGACTGTCCGACACCTATATATTAAAACCTAAATCTTAATATAAACTTAAATAAAACTTAAATCGATTTAAGATTAAACATTATTATTAGAAACATCATTTTAGTATCGAATTCATATAACAGATACCCTATATTAAAATAAATCGTTTAAATGATGAGAAAGATGACCTATAATCGCTAAAACAGTGTATAATCCTAATTATAGCGCTTTTATGGGGGAACGATGTATATGAATAAAAAGAATATCTTAACCTATTTTCTATTAATATCGATGTGTATTGGTTTGTTTATGTATTCATCACTGAATCCATTTATGAAAATTACACGATTTTATAAATGCGGCAATGAATTAGAATCACAATTGATTTTAACCCATACAGGAACATACGTTATTTTAAATCAGGATGGAACGTTTTATAAAGATAATTATCATCGCACTTTTCTAAGATCTTTTCGTCTAACAGACCATAAGGACGTAAAAATCGCATCACTTAATGAATCAATCCGGTTCAAGTCTCGAAGCCACGGTGATATGATTTGCAGTCAAAACTATCGCAATGACGATCTCAATACCCATGATCGAATGGCTTCGCTTATTCTTGATCACCATAACCGTTTAATCCAATTAAGTAATATCATTAAAAATAAAACAAACAATTCAAGTCCTATAATTACATACAACACGATTGACTATCAAATTACTCTATTTGAAAAAAACTTTGACCATATCCTTGGTAATTAATGTGATTTCACTCAATATCCACCTTTACACTATAAACTTAAATTCTAGAAATTGAGGTCTTTTATGAATAAATTATCACGCCATGAGGTGCTTTCTCTTGGTATCACTGTTTTCTCTATGTTTTTTGGTGCTGGAAATCTGATTTTTCCTTCCATGATTGGTTATCTATCGGGATATAACCTTCCAATATCAATCTTCTTCTTCTCAATGTCTGCAGTGTTTTTAACGTTTTTAGGCATTAGTGCCGTCGCAAAAGCTGAAGGGTTCTATCCAATTGGCTCAAAAGTTCATCCTTACTTCGCTACAGCGTTCACAGTTATTATATACATCTCAATAGGACCTGGATTAGCGATTCCACGAGCAGGTACAATGCCCTTTGAAATTGCAATTAAGCCGATATTATCTGAATCAAACCTGAATGTTGGAATGCTTATTTATACCTTTGTGTTTTTTGGTATTGCCGCATGGTTATCCATGAAACCCAATAAGTTAGTGGATCGGATGGGTAAAGTATTAACACCGATTCTTCTCAGTCTTTTGATTATTACTTCAGTCCTGATTTTTTCTAAACAGGCACATGTAATTTTACCTCCCAAAGATCCATATCGTCTCCATCCGGCAACTGCCGCATTTATTAATGGTTATATGACGATGGATGCGATCGGATCCCTTACAGTTGGACTTGTACTTTCAATGATTATACAAGACATCGGAATTGCCGATAAAAAGGTGATTCGTAATACAACATATAAAGTTGGTGCGATTGCAGGTATCTTATTATTTCTTGTTTATATTCTTTTGGCACTTCTAGGCTCTCATATTGCACCAAATTTAGCAAATGCTACCAATGGTGTAGAGGTCTTAATTGCTGTTTCATATGCGGCCTATGGGTCTTATGGTCCAATTGTACTTGGATTGATCTTTACCTTAGCATGCCTTACAACTTGTGTCGGATTAATTACTTCATGCAGTAAATATTTTTCAGAACTTCTACATATCCTAAGTTACGAAAAATTTGTTATCTTACTCTCAATAATTAGTCTAATCATCGGTAATTTTGGTTTGAATCAGATTTTAGCGATCAGTTCACCGATACTGAGTGCAATCTATCCGATCGCAATTACTTTAATTCTCTTAACCCTTATAGGCGACATACCCGATATAACATTTAAAATAACGACGATTGTTGTGGGATGTATTAGTATCCTATCGAGTATTAATCATGCTCACAGTACATGCTTTAAACTCATCTCAACGCTTCCATTACATAACCTTCAACTTTCTTGGGTCATACCTGGAATCATCATTGCCATTATCACAACAATCTATGCAAACCTTACACTGATTGAAGATTAAAAAAACGACCGAAGTCGTTTTTTTCCTAAATTCAAATCTCAACCGCACCACCCAAGGTGCGGTTGTTTTTGTATAATAAAAGGAGCCCACCCGACTAAAAGGAGCTCCCATATGAAGTATAAACAATTAGATAAAAAAATGAAAGACCAAATTGATATTCTATTAAGCATCGGCTATTCTATGCGCAAGGCAGCACGTAAACTCAATATATCTCATTCTACGATTTCTAGATATAAAAATAATGTCTATAAGAAACGAACGATTGATATTCGAGACAAATATTCCCACTTAATCGAATATCTTCATTCTCACTATGATCCTAAAGTTCATTCGGTAGAAGTATGCTTGAGTAACTATAAACGATATCATCCATATAAACCGTGCGTTACATCGCAGCAAGTCTATAACTGGATTAACCAAGGTAAGCTTGAAATAAAGCCAAATAGAATGTGCTATAAACGTCGAAAACGTAAAAAGAGAATTAGTGGAATGATGAATCACTTGAAATGGAACTTGGAAGAGAAAACGGTACTTCCAATTAGCCTTAGACCTAAATACATTGAGGAACGAAACGAGATTGGTCATCTCGAAATTGACTCCATCATCGGTAAGAAACATGAAACTGCAGCGATTATATCTATTGTGGACCGCTGCTCAAGAATGATCTGGCTTATTAAAGCAGAATATAGATATGACTATTACACATCAAACTTAATTCGGAAATTTATTGAAGAAAACAATATAACAACAAAATCGATAACAGTAGATAATGGACTTGAATTTAAAACACTAGGAATTACAGCCAAGCGGTTGGGTGTGAAACTATATAAGTGTGATCCGTACTGTTCTTTTCAACGTGGAACCAATGAACGAGCCAATGCAATCGTGAGAAGGTTTATACCAAAAGGAAAATCAATGTATGATATAGCGCAACAATATCTTGATGATATTTGCTTCAAAATTAACTCAATGCCGCGAAAAATATTTGACTTCAAAACGGCCTATGAGATAGACTTTAATAAAAGTAAAAGTGGTGCGGTTGAGATTTGATAAAAGAAAAAAACGACCGAAGTCGTTTTTTTTTACTTTGAAAACTTTTCTTTAATCCAAGCAAAGAATCCTTGGTGTTCTTGAACAGTTTCTTCAATAACCTTTGTTTCTTTTTCTTTTTTAATTGCTTCAGTTCTCATAATCATTTTGGAACTACCTTCCATGTCAGAACCAAGTCCACTGAATGTTGTATTTGTTTCAGCGATCTCTAACAGACCATCTTTAACATCAAGAATTTGAGTTAAATCATCCATACTGATCTCATCGTGTGATTTCGCTTCAGCCATCCCTTCGGTAACTTTGACATTAAGCTCTGAAGAACCTTCTGCAAGTTTGGATGCTCCTGCTTCGAGTTGTGAACCAGCATGATAAACTTGATTTGTTCCTTGTGCAAGCGCATCAAGTCCGTCTTTAACGACACTGGATCCATCATTTAGTTTTTGAATCCCTGTTGCAAGTTCTAGAGCGCCCGAAGAAAGTTTGGACGAACCATCAAGTAGAAGTTGACTTCCACGTGATGCTTCTTTAGATTTAGTATCAAGTACCAAGGCTCCAGCATTTAGTTTTTGTGCATTCTCATTCAATTGAGCAGACACAGTTTCAAATTGTTCCAATCCATGATCTAGTTGACCAAGTCCTGTTAAGACTGATTTTTGATTTGTATTCACAGTTTCAAGTCCTTGTTTCACAGCTTCACTACCTTCAACAAGCGTAGGTAGTTGTGTATCAACGTGTCCATAGATTGTATTTACTGCTTCGTTGGATTGTTCGAGTGCATTAACCGTTTTAACAAGTGTTTCATATTCTTGTTGAATTTCTGTACGATCTTTGTCTTCAGGAATCAATGCAATGGCTTTTTCAAGTACCGTAATTTGTTCTTTAAGTGATGCAATGGCTTGCGTTGTTTGATTAATTTGATTTAATCCCATCGTGTTTGCACCTTGAACTCCAGTTACACCTGCTACAACTTGATGACTTCCTGTCATCAACTTTTGTGTGCCTGAATCAATTTGAGTCATTCCAGTCTTAAGCTTAGTAACAGAACCTCGAACAGGTTTCAATGCTTCAGAAGCTTTAATAAAACCATCGCTTAGTTGAGTTGCCTTTGATGCATATTGCATGACACCTTCACTTAAGGCTAAATAACCATTACCTAATTGTGCTGCTTTCTCTGTAAATAAAGATGTATTGTCAGCAAGGGATTGTGCACCTACTGAACTTCGATAAATACCATCGAAGAATACACCTGAACCTGAAGAAAGTTCATGCGATCCATCGTTTACTTTACCAACTGCACTAACATAGTCAGTAATACCACTATTTAATTGATTTGAACCATCTGATAATTGTTGTGTTCCGTTTGCAAGTTGGTTGGCAGCATCTTTTAAAGTCTCGATACTTCTTGCAACATCTTCAACACGATCAAAATCTTCTAATGCTTCTAAATTTGGAATGTTTGAAGTGGCGGTAAATACAATTGGACTCATTTCAAAATCCACAACATCTGCTTGAACTTCGATATGGTCATTTAGACCAAAGAGTTCTTTTGTAATACCAAGATTTTCTTTCATTCCAGGAAGAACCGCAAAGGTAGCAATTTGGTTGTTTCCATCTTGAATTAACTTACCTGTATTCACAGTTACATCTTTAAAGATGTCTGAGGATAAGTTCATGACAGTTGCAACCATATAAGGTGCATAACCTTTTTTGGTTCCACCATTTTTTAATTTAATAGTGCGTGGATCGTTATTTTTAATGTCGATTGAAATTTTTAATCGACCACTTTGTCCAACAATATCTTCTGGACGAACCGTTTTACCATCTAAGGTATAATGTATGGAAGTTTCAATGGGTAACGATTGTTCAATATCTCCTTGATAATAAACATCTTTTTGATCTGTGTTCCATATTACTGTATTACCAGCTATACCGGGTTGATCATCTGTTTTAACATTCACAATATTCTTTAAATTTGATTTGTCGGAAACAGTCTTTAATTCTTTATTAGAATGTAGATGAACACTTGATACTTTATGAATCACACGTCCATCGCTATCTAAGTTAACAAATACTGTTTCATCTTTTTTTATTGGTTCATTTGCACTTACAGGTACAACGGCAACCATGCTGATTGCAATCGCACCACTGAGTGCACGTATTGAATTTTTAGTCTTCATTCGTTATAACATCTCCTTTATTACTTTTTCTCCAACCCCGTGTTGTTTTACTTATAATTCCTTCACATCCAAGTAAGATTCCCGGAAGAATGAATAAAATAACGAGTGTAGAAATGATTGCTCCACGAGCAATCATGCCGCTAAGACTTGATACTAATTCCATTTCAGAAATAATTGCGACACCAACGGTAGAACCGAAGAATGCAAGTCCACTTGTTGATATTGATTTCGCAGATTCTTTAACGGCAATTTCCATCGCTTCATGTTTTTCTAAACCATTACCACATTCTTCTTTAAATCGTGTTGTTAGAAGAATTGCGTAGTCAACTGTAGCGCCTAATTGAATTGATCCAATTACGATTCCAGCTATAAATGGAATTGAAGTTCCCATAAAGAATGGGACACTCATGTTGATAAAGATTGCCAGCATGATTGCTGCAATTAAGAGAACAGGAATTGATACGGACATGAATACAAGGGCAATGATAATAAATACAGCAGCAAAACTAAGTGCATTAACACGAGCAAAATCTTCGTCCGCAATATCGATCAAATCTTTTGTTAGAACCCCTTCACCCGTTAGTAATGCGTCATCATCATATTGTTTCATAATTGAAGATATCGCCTCTATTTGTTGATTTTCTTCATCCGTAGCTGATTTAAAAGATGAATTAATGATTAAACGTTTGTAATCACCTTTTTCGAAAATTGAGACTACCTTTTCAGGTAAAAACGACTCTGGTACAGTAGGTCCTACATATTTTTGATATGAAATAACATTTTCAATGCCATCCAACGATTCGATTTCTTTAATCATTCGGGTGATTTCGAAATCAGGAACTGTTTTCGGGATAACAGCAAAGTGTGTTGTTTGCATATTATAATCATCTTTTAATTTTGTAAGAGCGACCATTGATGTCATATCTTTTGGTAGAGACTCATCAAGGTTGTAGTAAACATCGTTGTTACTTTGTCCAAAATATGCCGGAACAAAGAGTAAAACACCAATGAGTACAAATACTTTCGCATGACGTGTAACTAATTTTGATAGATGGTTAAATTCAGGTAAAATTGTACGATGACGCCATTTATGAATTGGACCATCAAAGATAAGAATTAATGAAGGTAATACCGTTAGAACGGATAATACACCTAACACGACCCCTTTAGCCATTACAAATCCAATATCTTTACCGATTGTGAGATTCATCGCTCCGATTGCTAAAAATCCTGCAACCGTGGTTAATGAACTCCCTACAATCGATGATGCCGTTGACGCAATTGCGGAACCCATTGCTTGTTCTTTATTTGAATTCTTGCGTAATTCTTCTTCATAACGATGTAATAAGAAGATCGAGTAATCCAGTGTAACACCTAATTGCAATACAGCTGCTAACGATTTGGTTATATATGATATTTGACCAAATATCACGTTTGTTCCAAAGTTATAGGCGATTGCATATCCAATACTTAAAAGGATAATAAAAGGTATAACTGTAGATTCTAAAGTCATTGCAAGCACTAATGTTGCAAGTAATACTGCAAGCCCAACATAAATCGGTGTTTGTGCATCTGCAAGTTCTTTTGTATCTTTTAGTAATGCGGACATTCCACTTAGGAATGAATGTTCATCAAGCAATGATCGAATATCCTCAATTGCTTCATGGGTAAGTGGTGATGCATTTCCCTCATCAAACTTAACAATAAGTAATGTTGAGTTTTCACGGAAAAGTAACGACTGTACATCTTCGGGTAACATTGTTGAAGGAACCGATATATCTACAAGGTCATCAACCCAAATGACATCTTCGACACCTTTAACCGTTTTAATCTTTTCTTTTGTTTTTACTACATCTTTGTTTGTCATGTTTTCAATGACTAACATTCCTGTAGAAGCACCACCAAATTCTCGGTCTAATATTTCTTGACCTTTAACCGACTCAGAATCTTTAGGAAGATATGTTAGAATATCATAATTTATCTTCGTAGATACTGCTCCGTAAAGCGATGGAATCAAGAGTAACGTCGCAATAATTAATATTACATTGCGGTGTTTCGCAATCGCATCTCCAAACGCTTGGGTAAAACCTTTCTTCACGAAATCATCTCCTAATAATACGTTTTATGGTATCGAAGAGGAAGGGCTTCATGGTTTCTAAACTTGAGGGTTCCTCAAGAATTATTGTATTGTATGCAACTGAACCCGTAAGTTCGATTACAATGTAAATCGTATGATCAATTTCTGCTTCTGATATACCTAAATCTTTAAGCCCTTTTGTAAACATATGATAGATTAAATTTATCTCTTCATAGTCTTCTTTTGCCTTTTTAAGAACCCCCCATGACAAATTCTTATGGATAAGTTTTAGAAGCAGTCGATCTTGTTCTAAAAAATCAAGAATTACATTGATAAAAAATATCACTTCATCTTCAAAATGTTCAAATACGTTTAAATGTGTTTCGTTAACCGCATAAACTAAAACATCCGAACTTTTTTTAAAAATAATGCGATCTAAAATATCGTATTTATCTTTAAAGTAAAGATAAAAGGTTCCTTTACCAACTCCAGCGTGTTTCGCAATATCGCTGATTGATGTTTCGTTAATTCCATGACTCGTAAATAAATCATACGCAGCATTATACAATTTGTTCTCTTTAAGTAACTTGTTTTTCTCAAGCTTGGATACCATATTTCCCTCCTCCGATACAAACTGACCATTGGTCATTATGCCAGCCGTTGTTAAGTTTATCACCAAACTGACCGTTGGTCAACTATTTTAGTAATATTGTATCGTTTTCTATTTTTTATAGTTCTATTATCGCATCATTAGGCAAATAAAAACACGGTTTCCCGTGTTAATGTGTTGCATATGGCAAGAGTTGATCAAGGATTACTAAATGGTCTTTAGAAACCATGATCTCACATTGCTTATTATCTGAATTTATTTGTGAAAGAAGTTCACGTGTTTGACCTGAAGGTGCAATCACGTTTCCTTCGCCATTAACTGTAACCATCTTTACAAAATGTGTTTTTCCAGACTTTAAAGCCTCTGCAATAGCGCTTACGCCTGAATTACATCCTGCTGCTGTTGTACTTTGAACAGAAATCCCAGTAAATACGATTCCATCTACCGATAATAATGCCGTACATTCTCCATTTAATAATGCATTTGAGGATAGCACATCGCATCTTGAATTTTGGAGTGCTATTTCGATTAAATCACTATATTTCATACTTATCTCTCCTATTTCTCCGTAATTCTATCACATCAATTACACAAAGAAAAGGATTTTGTTAAAATAAATATACATTTAGAATTCTTACATATTTGTATACTATTTTTTACGATATTAATTTATAATTTGACAGTTGTAAAACAGGAAAAACTGTTTTGATTCAGAAAAATATCGTCAATTCCATCATTATATTCCAAAATAATTAAACATTAATAAAAAAATCTTTACTTTTACTATAAATTATTTTATATTTTACAAGAAAAAGGAGATTTACTATGAAGAAACCGTACGAAGATTTTGGAAGCAAGCTCTTCACAAAGGATGTGATGAGTGAGTATTTACCCCGACCTGTTTATGAGCGTTGGCTAAATGCAATCCAATATAAAGAGAAAATGGATATGGCAAATGCGGAAGCAATTGCTCACGCGATGAAAGTGTGGGCTTTAGAACATGGAGCAACGCATTATTCTCATTGGTTCCATCCAATGACGGGCTCAAGTGCAGAAAAACATGATGCTTTTATTGAACCTGATCGAAACGGGAAACCAATTACACGATTCTCTGGTAAAACTTTAATTAAAGGTGAAACAGATGGCTCATCATTTCCAAATGGAGGTCTAAGACAAACGTTCGAAGCACGTGGGTATACATATTGGGATGTAACCTCTCCTGCATTTATTCGTGGTCATGTTTTGTTTATACCTTCAATATTTATTTCATATCACGGTGAATCTTTGGACGAGAAAGCACCACTTATAAAATCTATGGAAATCCTAAGTAAACAGGCAACCCGCATTGTGAATCTCTTAGGCGATAAAAGTGTCACAAGTGTTGATGCAATGATCGGTTTGGAACAAGAATATTTCTTGGTTAGCTCGAAATATTTTGAACAGCGGGAAGATCTTGTTTTTACGGGACGTACCCTATTAGGTGAAAACGCACCAAAAGGTCAAGATTTAGTAGGACATTATTATGGTAATATTCCTTCTAATGTTGTGCATTATATGGAAGATGTTAATGATGAACTATGGAAGCTTGGGGTATACAGCAAAGTAGAACATAATGAAGTTGCACCAGCGCAATTTGAAATTGTAACACATTTCGACAAGGCAAATATTGCCCTTGATCAAAATATGATCGTTATGGAAACTTTACAACGTGTCGCAAAAAAACATCATCTATCAGCACTACTACATGAAAAACCCTTTAAGAATATCAATGGATCCGGTAAACATAATAATTGGTCATTAGTAACAAATACCGGTCACAATCTTTTCGAGCCAGGCGAACGTCCGCACGAAAATATTCGGTTCCTTGTATTTGTGTGCGCCCTTGTAGAGGCCGTTGATAACCATGCGGAACTGTTACGTTTCGCTGGGTCATCGGCTGGAAATGATCACCGCCTTGGATCATCTGAAGCACCACCTGCAATTATTTCACTTTATGTGGGATCTGTTCTTGAAGAAATATTTAAGCAATTGGCGACCTCAAAGAAAATAAATATTGAAAAAGAAGTTCAATATTTTACGCCCCTTACTACACTCAGTGCTGTGACAAAAGATTACTCGGATCGAAACCGAACATCGCCATTTGCGTTTACCGGAAATAAATTTGAATTTAGAATGCCTGGCTCCTCGATTTGCAGTGCTTTTGTGAATACTGTGTTGTGTTCAATTATGGCGGAATCGCTTGAGCGCATCGCGGATGACTTAGAACAATACAAGTATGTTCAAGATATTCGCGAACAAGCTCTGGGGCACTGTCAGCGAATCATTAAAGCGCATCACAGGATTATTTTTGATGGAGACGCTTATCATGACAACTGGAGAGAAGAAGCGTTACGACGTGGTTTACCGAATCTTGAACACTATGTTGATTCAATCCCTTCCATGCTTTATCCAGATACTATTAAATTATTTAAAACCACTGAAGTACTTAGTGAACGCGAATTACAAGCCCGTACAATTATCGTTCAAACGCGATTTATAAAAACCATTAATACTGAAGCCAATACATTACTAAAAATGGTAAAACAAGATATTATGCCCGCAATTGTAACTTCAATCAATCACCTATCGCACTCAAACAGTCAAAGCAGTTATGTCCAACGCCAAATCAACGACCTCGAGACAAATCTTGATGCACTTGATGCAGCTATCATGACACTTGAACATAAATTAGGATGCGTCCATGAAATTACAGATTTAGAAGAAAAAGCACGTGCTATGCACCAACAGATTCGTCCAGAATTCGAAACGATACGATCTCTAGTCGACCAAATGGAACGCGTCATTTCTAAAGCACATTATCCCTTCCCCACTTACACTCAATTACTGTTTGAATTATAGTAATAAACAAAAAAAGGTATTCGCAATGAATACCTTTTTCTTTTTATGAATTGTATTTATAATGATCCATAAATGCATCTAAAGTTTCTCTTTGAGCTTCAATTTGCTTGTAGATACGAGCAATTTCCTCTTCAAAGTCATTTTTAGCTGCAACTACAGGTTCAACAACCTGTGGTGTTGGTACAAAATTTGAAACTGGCTCAAGGGCAGGCTCTTGTATATTCATATGTTGAATACGAGTACGTTCTTGAAGTGCATCATGAGATGGGTTTGTAAAATTAACACGTCCCATTAATGCTTCCATTTCTTTTTGCATATTCTGTAATTTCTGAAAGAGTTGATTGATTTGGGTGTCTTTTTCATCGATAATGCGTTCAAAGTCTTGTCTGGGTTGCCCTTGAAACGTTTGTGTATCTAATCGTTCTTTGAGACGACGCACCTCATCGTTCAATCCTTTACGAACCTGATATTTGTCAATCATTTCTTGCTTGAGTTCTTCTTGCAATTGCGCAATTTCTTGTTTTAGAAGTGCACGTTCTTGATCGAATGTAAAAGATGGCGCGCTGTTAACTTCTGCTTCCAAACGGTTAATGATAATATCCTTCTTTTGAAGTAATTGATCATATTGCGTACGGATATCTTCTACACGTTGCATAATATTCGGTTGTAATTGAACTTGTTCAAGTTGTTGTGTAAGATTTTGAATCTTTTCTTGCAACAACATTACTGTCTCATCTTTTTCAGATGTCATAAGGTCAAGTTTCTTAGTTAAAAACTCAACTTCATTGGTTAATGTTTCAACAGCTAAATCATCTTGGCTGTTCATTGCTTCAACAGCATCTGTAAGTTGTTGAATTTTTAATTCAAGTGTCTTAATCTCTTCTTCTTTTTCATCAAGTACATACTGCGTATGTTCAATTGACTCTTGTTGTTCATCAATTGTTCCTTGTTGATCCATAAGACGTGATTCAAATGCCTCGCGTTGGCTTTCTAATGATTCAACCATGCGAGCTGCTTCTTGAAGTGCATTATTGCGTTCAATAATCATATCTTCTTTTTGATCAATTAAAGCCATAAAGTTTTCTTCTTGAGCTTGATATTCTTCTAAGATTTTCATTGTACGTGCGATCTCTGAATCTTTTTCTGCTAGTTTTGTTTCCATAACAAGCATTTGTTCACGTAACTCATGAACTTCCGCATTACTTGTTTCAAGTTCAATTTCTTTTTCTTTTAAGAGTCGTACACTTTCTTCGAGTGCACGATTCTTTTCTTGTAGGCTAGATTCAAGTTGATCAAGGTATTGCTCAACTTTAATATTTTCTTCTTCATTTTCTTTCACTTGCTGTGTTAAAACGGAAACTTCACCATGAGCACGTTCTAACTGTTCCTGGAGTGATTGATAGTGAGAAGATATTTTGTCTAATTCTTCTTGTAATTCTCCACTAACGGTTTTGTATTGATTTAACTCAGTTGAAAACTGTAATTCTTGATTCTTAATATTTTCAGCTAATTCTTCATTTAAACCTTTAATGCGTTTGTACTCTTCTTCAATTTCAATCATTTTAGATTCTGCATCTGTAAATTGTGACTTGAGTAATGCATTTTCTTGAGAAAGTGAAGCTTTTTCAAGCAACATTTCTTTGATTTGAAATTCGAGGTTTCCTTGCATTTGTGAAACATTTTGTTCAATTTGTTCTACATATGCTTCAACACTACCGCGTGTATAGCCTCCGAAAAGTGTCTTTTTGAATTTATTCGATGATTCTTCGAGATCATCAACTTCATCATCGTCGATGTCATTTGATGCGTCAAATGTCGGCATGGCGAAGTCGTTTGATTTTGAATCATCACCAAAACTCATATCAAAAAAATCGTTCATCTTATCCCTCCTTCATAATTAATTCATTAAATGTAATATCACTAAGTGATGCTACTATTTGGGGTGACGCTTCAACTAAATGTCGCGCACCTTTTACTTTTTTACCGAGACGCCAAGGTTTTATTATTTCATGGTCAATAATATTAAAGTCTTTGTCTAGGTAAATTACACAAATGTCAAACTTCATAAAACAAGTATGAACACGTGCACAATGAAGAAATAACATTCCTTGATCTTCATTGATTTCTTTTCTTAACATCAATCCTTTGAAACGTGTTCCAAAGTTAGATGCAATTTCGAGGTTTTTTATCATTATCGGCCTCCCAATGCGTCAATAATTGTCGGCACAGCAGGTCCGAGCAGAATAATAAAGATAACAGGGAAAATAAAGAGTACCATTGGAATTAGAATTTTAACTGGAATCTTCGCAGCGCGTTCTTCAACATCCTGACGGTGTGAAGTACGAATCATTTGAGACTGACTCATTAAAACATTTTGGAGTGAAATCCCAAGTTCATCTGCTTGAATAATAGCGTTGGTAAATGATTTTACCTCTTCAATTTCAGTTCGTTCTGATAGTCGGTTTAATGCCTCTTTACGAGGTTTCCCCAACATAATCTCCCGTTGACAAATACGAAACTCTTCAATCAACGGTCCTTCTGCTTTGGTTGTAACATGTCCGAGTGCTTGGTCAAAACTTAAACCCGCAACAACAGAAACACTTAAAATATCCATAACTTCAGGTAATTGTCCTTTGATAATTTTTTTACGTTTTGTTATCTTTCCCTCTAGTGAATAACGACGATATACGTATCCACCAGCCATCCCCATCATCATATACATAATGCGAGAAAACCCACGTTGATGGGATGTAATAGCAAGATAAAGTCCAACTAATCCAAAACCGACAATAATAATAACATTCATCGCACGGTAATCTTTAGGATTCGTTGTAATCCCCGCTTTAAGCAAACGATCTGCAAGTTTTAATTGAGATTCTGCTTTAACCGGGAGCATTGTTGATACGGCATGAATCAACTTATCAACAATCGGTTGTAAGAAACGTTCTTGGAACGTTTTATCTAAAATGTCATCAGAACCATGTTTTTGTGAGCTCGAATTCTTTGTTTCATCCAATCGTTTTTTAATAACAAGTGACTTTCCTGTTAAGACACTCATTACAAAATCTACGAAGACATACGCAAAGATTGCTCCTGTAATTGCTTTTATCATGATTTCCTCCTACATCTCAATATTTGTTATTTTCTTGATCATCGCATAACCCATGATTTCAAGGGTTGCACTAACACCAAGCAATGCATAACCAAATGGAGTTGTGAATACTGGCTCCATATATTCTTTATTAACCATTGAAATTAAGACTAGAACGACAACAGGTAAACCCGCAATTACTTTCGCAGATACATCCCCTTGTGCTGTTAGAGCCTTAATATTTTTCTGAATTGTAATCCGTTCTCGAATCGCTTCACCAATATTATCCAAGACATCCGCAAGGTTACCCCCTACTTGTCTTTGAATACTAACAGCAGTGTTCATCAATTTCATTTCTTCGGATTCCATGCGTGTTGATACAGCGGCTAGAGATTTTTCAATATTCTCTCCCAATTCAACTTCACGACACACTTTAAGAAACTCAGGACCAATTGGATCCGGTAAGTCTTTCGCAATACTTGCAAGTGCTTGTTCAAAGGTAAAACCTGCACGTAAACTATTGGAAAGAATTAATAATGCATCACCTAATTGTTGACTAAATTTACCAATTCGTTGTTTTCTTTTAATTTTAATATACATCGGTGGACCAATAAGTGCTGCAGCGAAAGCGAATAATGTAACAATCATCCCTTTATCAAGTGCAACACAAATTACAACTGCAAACGCAGCAAGTCCTAACCACATTTTCAGAAATTCATCCGGTCGTAAGTTAATTCCAGCCATTAAGAGATTTTCTTTTAATTTTTCTGGAACTTCAATACTGATGGATTGTTTTTCTTTTTTCTGATCTTTTTTTGATTTTTTTGAATAACCGTATAAACTTTGTTTTTCGATTAAGTCCAAACGGTCTTTTAACATTATGAAGCGATGATAAATCAAATTTAATACAAATTGTAGGACAACAAGCGTAATGTAACTAAGGCATGCTGCCATTATAATCCACATTATTTTTGGAACCACTCATCTTTCACAAGGATACCATTCGCTTCTAATGTATCAATGATGTATGGACGAATACCCGTTGCCATAAATTTACCTTTAACTTTACCTGCAGCATCATAGCCTTCTTGTTTGAAAACGAAGATGTCTTGGAGTGTAACAATTTCACCCTCCATACCTGTAACCTCTGTGATCGCAACAACTTTACGTGAACCATCACGAAGACGGGTTTGTTGAACAATGATGTTGATCGCAGATGAAATTTGTTCACGGATCGCTTTAATAGGCAGATCCATTCCTGACATCATAACCATCGTTTCAAGACGTGAAACCATATCCCTAGGTGTATTCGCGTGACCTGTAGCAAGAGAGCCATCGTGACCTGTATTCATCGCTTGTAACATGTCAAGCGCTTCACCGGAACGAACCTCACCAATAATAATACGGTCAGGACGCATACGGAGGGAGTTCTTTACCATATCTCGAATGGTTACAGCACCCTTACCTTCAACGTTAGCTGGACGTGCTTCAAGTGTAATAACATGATTTTGCATTAACTGAATTTCAGCCGCATCTTCGATGGTTACAATACGTTCTGTTTCAGGAATAAAGCTTGAAAGAACGTTAAGTAATGTTGTTTTCCCAGAACCAGTACCTCCAGAAACCACAACGTTACAGCGTCCTTTAACACATGCTTCAAGAAAAGCAGCCATACCAAATGAAATCGAATTAAATCCAATTAAGTCACTGATTTGCAGTGGTGTTGAATTAAATTTACGAATTGTAATTGTTGGCCCACTTAAAGCTACAGGCGGAACAATGGCATTAACACGAGAACCATCCGGTAAACGCGCATCAACCATTGGGTTTGCTTCATCACATCGACGACCTAATGGTGAAACAATACGGTTAATAATTTGAGCTACGTGAGCATCATCTCTAAAGAAAACGTTGGATAACTCAAGACGACCTTTACGTTCAATATAAACCGTATTCGGACCGTTAACCATGATTTCAGAAATATCTTCATCACGGATTAGAACTTCTAAAGGTCCAAGTCCCGTAACATCGTCAAAAATTTCTTGAATTAATTGTTCGCGCTTTGCTTTCGTCATTGCTTCTGCACGTTGTGTTAAGCATTCCGTAATAATTTCACGAACATCAATTCCTTCTTTATCACCGTGATTGTCCTGAATTCGTGTATTATACGCATCAATCGTTTCACGGTGAATAATTGCTTTTAAATCTTTAAATTGGTCAACTTGAGGTTCGGCATCAACTTCAAATACACCAGGCATAAACGCTAGTCCATCACCCGAGCCGCCACCTTCAGTTGCTTTAGCACGTTCTAAGCGTTCTGATAACTTCATTATTTACCACCTTTTTTTCGTTTACCTTTTTTTGCTTTAGCAGGTTTTTCTTTAGGTTTTGGTAAAAATTTAGCAAGAAGTCCCGCAGGACCCGCTTCTTGTTCATCCGGTGAATCGGATTGATCAATTTCATCCGCCATAACTTGGTATGCTTTCGCAACACCGGATAATGGTGAATCAATTGCAATCGGTTTCCCTTGATTTAGAGCATCAATCGATGATTTTAAATCATAAGGGATGGTATGCCATAGCGGGAATTCCAAGACACGTGAAACATCTTTTGGCTTAACACGTCCAGGTTCTTCTTTCGCAACTACCAATTTAATTTTTTCATTACCTGCTAATGAGGTTACAATCGACAATCCTTTTTTGGTTCTACGTAATGTTGGAATATCCATTCCTGTTACATAAATAATTGTTGATGACAAATCAAAACATGACAAGTTAATGTTATTAAATCCCATGCTCGTATCAATAATTAGGTAATCGTAATAGGAACGAAGTGACGATACAATTTTTTCAACTTGTGAAACTGAAATGTTATCCGCAAATTCAGGACTGTTAGGTGCAGCAAGCACGTTTACACCAGAAGGGTGAACAGCCATATATTTTCGGATGGTATCTACGTTTGGACTTGCTTGTTCTTGTAATAACTCAGCAAGTGTATCTTTGGTTTCAATACGCATTGCCGTTGCAACTTCTCCAAATTCAAGATCAAAGTCTAAAATCGCAACTTTTAATTTCTTTTGAGCAAGTTTCACAGCCAAGTTCATTGCTACTGTTGTACGACCAACACCACCTTTTGAACTAAAAACTGTAATAACTTTTGATTTCCAGTTGTTTGTTGAACTGTTTTCTAATGCAATAAGTCGTGATGACTCATTACTATGAATTCCTTTTAATTGCTGTACTAAAGTAGAACGATCAATTTGCATCGGTAAAATATAATGAACACCTGTTTGCATAACCTTCTGCATCGTTTCACTTGTGTATTCTTGTGTTAAAACTACGGGTACAGATTTAGGACGTAATAAATAAATTTGTTGACATACACGTTGCAAAATACTTTCGTGAGAAGAATAGATTAGAACAATATCTGGTTTTGTTTTTGAGATATCATCTAAGACTTTGTTCTCATCGTTTGATTTACCAACGATGCGGATTTCATCATCTTGTAGCATTGGAAAGAGTCGTTGAGCGACACTATCTTCAGCAAATACTAAAACTTTTAACTCCATCTAATTCTCCTTCTCTATTTCAATAAATCGCCTGTGATAACACCAGGAACTTTATCAACCTTGTCATGATCATGACTTCTTAAGATTGCACGGTTAGTACCTACTGATTCAGAAACAGCTAATTTCAGTGCGTCTTCAGCAGAAACCGCTAATGTTACAGTTGTGTACATCTTATCCGCTACTTTTTTATCATCCGGTAAGGTGTCTTGATCAATTGCAAGAACTTCTTTATTTTGTAAAAGGAGCACTGCTTTCTTTTCTTTTAAACCAAGAACAGGAATGCGTTCTTTACCATCAACTGCAGTTTCAACAGATCCTGCATACAATTGAGGATAATTCTTCTTCAAATAATCATATTTTTGAAGTGTATCTTCTGGCAAATCACTATCTAATACAGTAATGATATCAATTTTATTTCCAACACGAATTAACCCTTGCATCCCGTATTGACCTTCAAGTTTAACAGTATAAGCACGCATATTGTCTGTAAGGACAGTACTTAATCCACTTGATCCTTGACCCACTACCTCTACCTTTTCACCGGTAAACATATCGCCAACGGACATCTTTGTAGTTGTAACTTTTCCAACAACACGTTCAGCATCCGCAAAAGCACCTTCAGGTGCAGCATCTTTATGAACATTTTTAACTTCGATCATATCTTGAGTAATTCGAGTTTGTGCTGTAAGGGGTTTAAGTGCTACAACAACTTGCGTTAAATCTTTCTTCGGTATTTCCTTTTTTAAACCTTGGATTGGGTTCATTAACGCTAAAAGAAATACACCTGCAGCTACAACTACAGAAATTAATTTATTCTTATCCAAAGTAATTCCTCTTTCTTAATATTAATAAACACCATTAATGGTTGGGGTACGACCATCCCAAATTGGTTGTTGATCTGTAAAGTTTTGCCATACAGGTAATTCAACTTTAATTGGGAACTCATCAATTCCAAGTGCTTTCAAAGTCGTCGTTTTATAAACATCACGCAAAATAATCGTTCCGGTAAGACTAATCATGTAGTTACCGTTTGGAGACATACCACGTTGTTCATTCCAGACCAACTCAAACTGACTTGGATCAATACCATTTCGTTTTAGGATCTCATGTGCATTATCCAATGCAATCTGTTGACCTTGTTGTGAATGCAACATTTCTTCTGTGATATCAAGACGTGCTTCACGAACCAAATAAGCTACTTCAGTTAATTTATCTTTTTTATTCATTGCTAAAACAACATCTGTTGAAAGCGCAACAAATCCCAATAGAAACATTAAAATAAATGCAAACATAATAAGAATATTTCCATCTTCTTCATTTTTAAAATTTACCATTGTTGATTCTTACCCCCTACTAACTCAATTCTTCTAATTTTGTAAAGATTATTTTTCAACTCAACACCATCTTTGAGGAATGGCTTTGAGAAAGGTGTAACAGGGTAAACTTTGTATTTTACATCCGACGCAATTTCCATTGTTGTTGTCTTAAATTTACTGTTTGCGCGATCTTTATCCGTACCATCTGGAACACCATAATTGAATTCGCGTTTACCAGCAAGTACCGCTATACGACTATTTTCAATCGTTACGCGACTTACATCAATGGGTGCACCCATTTCTTTGATATTTTTTTCATACATGTCTCGAATATGAGTATTTGCCCAACCTCCATCTACGATATAACTTTGATTCGTATGGAGCGCATGTTTTTGTTGAGGACCAAGATCCAATTGAATGGCCATTTTACGTAGTGAGTAATCAAACTGCACTTTGTTATAAACCACCCAGCTCACATCAATTAAAAAGCAGACAATCAATAGAAAAAGTGGCAGCACAATCGCAAATTCCACCATTGCCTGACCTTTTTCTTTTTTAGATTTATTGACCAACTTTGACATTTGCATCACCATCGCCTCCTATGTACATTAAACCACTGTACGTTTCTGTTAGACGAAGTGTCTCACCCATTACTTGTTTTGTAATATACATTGAGAAAGGAACATCATAAGTTGTTGTTACGGTTACATAACGTATATCAGTTCTATTTTTATGTCCGATAAAGCCACCATCATTTGCGCTCCAAATTTTTCGCGTAAAGTCACGATGCTCAATATCAGATAAATCAATTTCATATTTTAAGCGTTTAGGGTCAAGTGTACCGTTATTGTTTATAAGTGTTTCAATCGTCTTCTCTTTACTGCTAAATCGGGATTGATCTTTTACACCACCCGTTGCACCACCTTCGTCGTACAATACCGCAACCTTTTGAATTTCACTGGTTAGATATTGTAAATTGACCTTTGCATGCACCGCTTTACCAACGTCCATGATCAAAGCAAGCATAATTATGAGAATAGGAAGGATTAAAGCAAATTCCGTAACACTTTGACCACTTTCACCTTTAAGTTTTTTTATCATATTCACTCCTTAAAGCGACAAATAAAGGGGATGAAAAATCATCCCCTCGGAACTATCCAAGCCGGATAGAGATTATAAAAATATTTAAAGTTAAAGTATCACTTGCGCGATACTTTAACGATTTATAAATGCGTGTTAAGACTAAGCGCCTTTACCTGCTTGTAATTCTTTACCTACGTTTTCGAAGATTCCTTTTAGGTTTGTACCTAAAGTCTTCATAACAACGATAACTACTACTGAAACAAGAACTAAGATAAGACCGTATTCAACCATACCTTGTCCTGATTCTTCATTGAATAAAAAGTTTTTCATAATTTTCTCCTCATTTTTCTTCCCTAGTTAATTTTAGGGACTAGATCAGCGACTGTTTCAAACATTGTTTTAACATAACCACTCCCGATAGATTTGAGCACCACTACTGTAACTACTGAAACCAATACGAGAATAAGTCCGTATTCAACCATGCCTTGTCCAGACTCCTCGTCCATAAATTCATTTACGGTTATCATAACTATCTCCTAACATCCTAACAGAACACTGCAAATCAACATACTGATGACTGGGTAATACAGCGCGAATAAAGCACCGCCCATTAATTGTGCACACATGGGGAATGTACTACCTATGTACATCGTTTTGGTGTAAAAACCGATAACAATGTAAATTAACAAGCAAAGTACGATACCTATTAGAAATGTCAGAATATTAGGTAATCCCAACATAAATGATAATGCAATTGCAAGCTTTATATCGCCTGCTCCCACACCGAGACTTCCAGAGAATGCTTTTGTCAAGAAGGCTGTAGCAAAGAACAGTATACCTGTTAATAGCATTGCTATAAGTCCAGTTGACAATCCATGAAATCCATTTGAGACAAACTGATATATTAAACCTATGACAAGGACACAAAGGACCATCTCATTTGGAATAATTCGAATTCGTTGATCGATTCGAATACCATAAACTGCTAAGAAAGCAATTACAGAAATAACAGTTGCTTCAAACAATCCGAATGATGTATATGCAACTAAAGTAGCTGCACCGACATAAATGCCATTCATCAATGCGTCATGCGCATCTTCTGGACGAAAGACCTTATAGATCTTATTGTTACGTTTTTGTTTCCAAGCTACAGTATCTTTCACAAATCTTGAAATGTTGTATCCTAGTGTAAAAAATAAAGCAGTTAGAACCATATAAACAATAATATTCACTATAGAATCTCCTCATCACCGACATAGATAGTATATGATGATATGCATTCTGTATCTACCAATATTTTGACGTGAATTTCACAAAATTTTAACCATTTACCCATCTTTGTTGTAGACTACGCATTATTTGTCATCGCAGTTGTAAATAATTGTATTAAATGTGAAAGAAGTAAAAAAGATACCGTAATTTGGTATCTTTTTATATCTTATTTAACTTAATGAGACTAATATTCAACAAACTCTGATTGAATGCGTAATCTAATTCACCATCGATTTCCAAATATTTAACCTTCATTCGTGGATTTGATTGCTGGCGGATGTAATCACGCTCTTCTGGAGTCAGATTTGACATTCCGGTATCTTCAATCCAGTTCTGACAGAAATATGCATTTTTATAATCTAAATAGCGTTCCGTCATTTTGTAACGGCCACTAATGCTTTCAATTTTAAAATTAACCTTACGCTCATACTCTGAACCACTGTTACGATCTTTAGAGTCTACACGACGATACGATTCGTAATAGTTGGAATATACAATAATTGCATAATCATGATGATTCCGGGTCACGATATAACCCTCACCATAATCGACGACAGTACTAAACAATTCTTGAAGAAATTTAAGGACATAAAATGGCATCCGTTCAACACCAAGATAGTTATAGAAACTTGAATAAGACATCGGCATCAGTTGATGCTGCGACTTACCTAATATATTCCAAGATGAAAAGTAGAAGTCACCTAAACTTAGCTGAAGCAGAATTGGAAGAAAGAGTAGATTATAGAATGGATTATCAAATGCATCATTCCAACGATAATCATCTTCAACCGTATAGTTGAATGAAGCTGCAACAATATGTCTTCCTAAGCGATCCGCAGGTAAACTAATACGGATTGCATGATTAATCTCACGAATATCGTTAAGAATTTTCGGTAGTAATTGATCACTTCCAAAATCATTGTTTGTGAAATTGAGGTCACAAGTATAGAATGCTGGTTCGATATTCATTTCCGCAATCATCTCAAGATACTCTTGATGAATATCTCGTGTATCGTTATCAAAAGAACCAAGGTACAAGCCCCAACGCACTTTTTCCTGATCAAACTTTTCTTGAAGGACTTTTACGAAAGAATGAATACATTCTTTAAACATTGGTCTTCTTGATTGATCACTGACCGCATCGTTAATGGTTGGAAAGTATAATTCATAACCCCACTCACGAAGCTTAGAATTACTAATGATTAATGATGCCTCATCCAATGCTTTCTGCATTCCAACTACAGCATGATTGATTTCATTTAAACTCGCACCTTCTTGTAATAGCGCATTAAAGCTTACAAAATCAAGTCTCAATACTGGAATAATATCAAATTCAGAAAATACTGTGAAGATATTATAAATTTCAAATGACGAGAAATCACGCAAGGCACCAGATTTTGTTTGCAATTTAAAGACACCGTCTAAAAACGCAAGTTTAATTTTAACTGTTTTAAATTTAAATTGCCCCAGTGTTTCCCGTAATTCCGCAATACTTAAGAAATCACGATCGACCACACAATCCAAATCAACCACAACACCCCACGCATTCCGGAAGTGTCCTTTAATAAAGTTTGGATTGATTCGAGCTTCAAGTGCTTTAATAGGCTCGTTTTCTAGTTGACTTGGTCCTTTTGTACCCACTTCCAAGAAATAACGCACTTTAGAATCCGCAGCATAAGGATATTCTAAGGAAGCGATATGTTCCGTTGTGTATTGCTTACGAAATTGAGTTGGCGATAAACCAAAAACTTTCTGAAAATCTCTTCCTAATGCTTTAATATCTAAAAAGCCACAATGATTTGAAATCTCGGTCATTGTTAAGTCTGTGTTGATTAAACAATCAACAGCGTAATTAATGCGGTTCACTCTAAAATATTCACTGACATTCACGCCGGTTATTTTTTTAAACATTCTTGATAAATACGCACCGCTGACATTATATTCGTCCGCAAGCCCCTCTAAGGTTATTTTCTCATTTTTCGCATCTGCATACTTCTCCGTAATATCAATCACGATGGATTCAATAGAGTCTGTACTTAATATAGCGCGTTTTTGATTCATAACAAAGAGTTTTATAGAATCCACAACTTCTTTAACAGCATGATAACTTTCTTCAAATGTTACTTCACCTGCATCTTTTTGGCCATACAGATGACGAATGGATTCAATAAGACGGACTTTATTTCTATGGTCTTTAAGTGTACTATCGATACTTACCTTTGGCGATAAGTTAAAATGTTCCTCTGCAAACGATGAATCAATCTGTGCTACGAGAATTAAATTATCCCGACTGTTTGCATAAAAACAATGAGCTCGATTCGGTTCAAGAATATAAACATCACCTTCATTGAGATTTAAATACGAACCATTTACGCGAAGTCCAATCATGCCCTTTACGACATAGATCACTTCAAACGCTTTATTCGCCTCAAATTCTTTACCGTCAATTTGTTTTAAAAATGTCCGGTACGGTAAATTTCTTCTAACAACAACAATTCCATTATTCATAGCAATTCCTGCGAGCGAGCAGGATTCAGATTTTTTGATATGTATAGTATTCATGGTATGGTTCTCCCTTGCACATTGTCATCAAAAAGAATCATAGAGGATTCATTTAGAATCGTATGATTATCTTTTTCTTTGATAAGCATTACCCATACTTATTAAAATCAAAGATTGTTTTTTTGTTTATATCTTTTTCTTTATCGAATACAACATGTATAATTTAACACATTTCAACAAAATTTCACATAGGTTTTGCACATTTGGTACGTTTATACGCAAAATATGTCTATTTTGTCCACTTTTTCGTACAAATACGCAAAAAAAAGAAGGCTCTCCTTCTTTATGGATTTGTAATCTTTGCTTCACCAACCTTACGTGCAGTCGCAATTTTGGATTCCGTTATGAAATAAAAATAATCGCCACCATAATCTAAATCCCAGATGATTGAAAATAAACGCGCATCACCTTCATTGTGATGAGCATCTAAATAAATGCCACCAACATTATATTTCCCAAACGAATAATCTAGAAACAATACCTTTTGTTTTAGCTCAATCGTCGGATTATCCGAATGACTGCCCGCAAAATCATCTCGTTTCAATTTCATAGACCCTTCCATCGATACAGCGTATTGATCAAAGGAATAATACCTGCGATTTGCTTTCCCATTTGAAATCATATTCCTCATATTTAAGCGATAAGTAATTGAATCGTTTGCGGACACCTCTAAATAAATACTCGACATCATAAAAATAAACAGCAGTAAGATCGACATCACACCAAATCCTTTACGGTGTAACCAATGACTTTCTTTCTGATCAAAATATACCAGTACATGACGAACTGCATGATAATACAAACAATAACCGAAAAATCCCCCAAGTGTGTTAGTAATTAAATCAGTGACATCAAAATGCCATAAAATAACGCCAAAAGAAAGCGTCAATAGCAGTTCCGCACATTCAATCATGAGCGAAATCATAAATGTGCCAGCCACCGTCTTTTCAACTTTACGGAAACGTTTAAAAAAAACTGGTAAAAATACGCCCATAGGAACCATCATTAATACATTCAGGAGTGGCTCCTTAAGGTTTTTAAGACTAATTCCATTTCGAAACGGAATCAAATTATAATAATCAATGGATGCATTTTCAAGAGAAAAATGAATCGCAGCATTCTGTACTTCTTTTTGATTTAAAGGCAATGGAAATAATGTAAGATCCATGACTTTTCCAAGATACAAAATAAACAGAAGACCTAAAATCTTATTTTTAACCGTGGTTTTGCGAAATTTCACTAAAAAAATCATCGCAACAAGAATATAAACGATGATACCTGAATTAATCGATACTCCTTGAGTATTGTTTATGATAGGACTTAAATAACGTTCAAACATGTAAAACTCCATTCTATACCTAAATTTTACATGATTCCCCTAATCTTGTCGAGAATTCTCAAGATTAATATGTTTTATTTCGTCAATCGGCAATACTTTCACAAATTTACTGGGTTTTTCAGTTTTAAAAATTTCATCATCATGATAAATAATGCGTGTTCGCACTTCCATAATCCCATTCTCACCTTTAACTAGATCGATTATATCAAAAGATTTAGGATCAACCTGAATTGTCTTAAATGGTATCTCCACATATTCAACCAATACCGACGAAGTCACAACTTTACATGTGGCATGCACCGTTACATTATCTGTAACCATAATTTTACTTTGCGGACTTGTATGGCTATCAAACAGCCATCCTTTAAATAAGACTTCTTGGTCCGGTTCATACAAATTATGATCGGGTAGTACAAACTCAGTATTTTTACGTACAACATAGATTGTCTGGGTAAACCGTTGAAACGGAATTGTGTCTGACTTTAAGACCAATACGGCATATCGCATCGTAAACCCTCGGAACAAAACGACAAATACTAAAACAAGACTTACAAATACATTCATGTGTTTTCTATTATAATTCATAAAAAAACCCCCTCTATAACGTATCATAGAAAACGCAATATTTATTCGTTTCGCCGTATAAGATAAAACCATTCCTAATTTGTACAAATCTTAATTATTTAAAACAACTATGTTATAATATGCAAGATATTTTAAATGAAGGATTTTAAAGCATAAACCTTCATCACGAAAGAAGGTTTTTAAAAATGCCCTACCTTGAAATTAAAAATTTAACGCACACATTTGTGGAGCGCCAATTATACAGTAATGCAGAGTTTCTCTTACATAAAGGAGATCATATCGGACTTGTGGGTTTAAATGGAGCTGGTAAAAGTACATTAATACGCTTTATGACCGGAGATCTATCCCCTGATTTTGGAACCGTTGTTTGGCAAGATAAACTGAATGTTGCCTTTATGGACCAATATGTCAGTGTCGACCCAAGCCTCACCATACACGGTTACCTTTCCACAACTTACAAAGAGTTGTTTGATTTAGAGGCACGAATGAATGCCTATTACTTAGAATCGATTGAAGATGAAGATGCACTCCGAAAAGCGTCAAACATTCAAGAACGTCTTCTACAGGCGGATTTTTATACAATCGAAACAGAAATTCAGAAAGTAATTCAAGGACTTGGATTACACCTTCTTGGATCTGATACAAAAATTGAGCACTTATCAGGTGGCCAGCGCGCAAAAGTAATTTTAGGAAAATTATTACTCTCAGATGCAGACGTATTACTGCTTGATGAGCCTACAAACTTCCTCGATGTCGATCATATTGAATGGCTTGCAAATTATTTGAATGCTTATGCTAAGAGTTTTATCGTTGTTTCCCATGATGATTCTTTTATCAATCGTGTTGCGAATGTTATCGTAGATATCGATTTTCAAAAAATAACACGTTATAATGGAAACTATAATGCCTTTTTAAAACAAAAAGAACATAACCGCATGGAACAACTCAGCCTTTATTCCAAACAACAAAATTATATTGACAAAACAGAGGCTTTTATTCGTAAAAATAAAGCTGGTGGTAATGCGAAAATGGCACGAGGACGACAGAAACAATTAAATCGTCTTGATCGTGTTCATGCTCCCTTAGCACACGCAAAACAAAATTACGCTTTTAAAACACTTTCTCAAGCTAATGTTCGAGTACTTGAAACCCTTGAACTTGCAATTGGTTATGATTCTGTATTAATTGACGGATTTAATATGAAAATTTACGGTGGTGAGCGCTTTGCGATTACAGGATTTAATGGTATTGGTAAATCCACACTGATTAAAACAATCATGGGTCAACTTAAACCTTTAGATGGCAGCATCTATTTAAATGACGATCTAAAAATTGGTTACTTTGAACAAAGTCTTAATTGGAGTGATGATACTTTAACGCCACTTCAAATCGTAAGTCAAACGTATCCAAAGTTTTCTCAAGGAGAAGTGCGTAAGACCCTAGCTTCTGTGGGTATGAAGGAAGAACATTGGAGTCGTAGTATTAAAACATTAAGTGGTGGTGAACAAACTAAGGTAAAACTATGCTTGTTGATGAATCGCTATACGAATATGCTTGTGCTCGATGAACCGACAAACCATCTCGATATTGAAAGCAAAGATGCATTAAAATTCGCATTACAATCTTATACCGGGACAATCATTCTTGTATCGCATGAAGCCAGCTTCTATGAAGATTGGATTGATAAAATCATCAGTATTGAAAAATAAAAAAACTTAGGTGGAAAACCTAAGTTTTTTAATCTGTAATTTCAATTAAACGATAAACAGGATGATTAAAACTTTTAATGTAAACAAGTGGACTTCCATCATTTTTATAAATAATCGATTCAATGGATAGAATCGGAGTTTCAAGTTTAACCCCTAAAAGATTTGCGTACTTGATGGGGACGAGCATGGGTATCACCGTGAAGGATGCACTGCCACGATTAAAGAATGCATTAAAATTCTCTAACTTTGGTAAATCGTTGAACGCATCATCAGTCAATTGATTTCGAGCAATATAAACTTCTTCAAGTGCAATATTAATATTGTCTTTGGATAAAATACGAATAAACCGCACAACGGAAGTATCCCGAGAAATGTTCAACTTTAAACTTACATCCTCACCACAAGAAGCCTTCACATCAAAATATAAAATTGTATGTTTATCAAACTCCGGTGTTAGTAAAGAATTCTTTTTGATTAAGCGCTTGTCTGATACAAATGTACCACGATTGGCATCACGATAAAGGTATCCTTCATCGACCAATTCATTGATGGCTTTTCGAACAGTCATACGACTTGCCTGAAAGTGATCGGTAAAATCACGTTCACTTGGAATTGAGGCGTTTGGTTCCATGATATCAATCATCGCTATGATCTTATCTTTAATTTGTTGATAAAGTGGAATCTTCATCCCTACACCTCCAATATATACCTATTATAAAATAATATAATAAACAATCAACGATTATTTAATGAATGCAAAGGGACGCCAGGGTTTGATGTAGTCAAGCAACATCATTTCAGCGTCAGGGATGCGCCCAATTTTATTCTTATTTCCATCATTTGGCATGGATTCAAGAACAATATGTAATTCCCCTTTGTAACGCCCATATTCATCATTTAAAACAACCACATCGCCCCGTTTTAAGTCAACCGTATTCTTAGCTGGAATTGACGCTTCCGCATAGGTAACACGTGGCATCGTTGATCGTGCCATGTAAGAACTCATATCACCACGAACAAAATGATAATGATCATAGATTATCCAAGACTCAGTCTCTGAAAGTTCAACGTCTAAATCGATTTTAAACTGCAACTTACCCAACACAATATTTGCACATGACGCTAATTCTTCATCGGATGCATAGGCATTTCCGATAATAATATCATCGATCATTTCAGTCGCAATCAATTCTCGAATTTGCACATCAATTGGCAAGTCACGATGGTGTTCAAGTGTACACAAACCTTCATAAACAGGCCATGGACCAAACGTCCCCTCATTTTGACTTGATACAAAAGCAGCACTTTGAAGTCCTAGTCTTCGAATCTTTTGATTGCAATAATCAAAATGATTCTTACTCAAGCCTGTAAAGCGTTGCGGATAAAAATTATGACATGTGATTAATGCATTTTTATTTGGATAATACGTCATAACATTTTCAATATAATCATTTCCTTGACTCGAGTTTAATTCAATTTTTAAACCATACTCATTAAAAGTCATTTCACTTTCTAATGAACCATTAAAACCTTCATCAAGTCGAATGCCATCAACACCAATCTGGTTAAAGAAAATAAGATCTGTGTGGGTAATATTAAAAGCCTTAAATACTGCAGGCGCAACATCCACAATGACTTCCATCCCTCTTTGGTGTGCAGCATCCGTAAGCAAGCGATAATCTTGAATGAGTTGATCTTTATGATCAAAATCAGATTGAAGTAAACTCATAAAAATACGCTCAAAACCGCAGTCTGCCGCTTTATTCAAGTATGCGATATCCTTTTCCTTCGTGGAATTTTCGGGATAAATTGATATTCCTAAACGTGCCATAATCTGCTCCTTCTCTAATTGTTTGCAGTTCTTTCTCGTAAGATACCTTCAATTTGATCTAATAAAAGATTAATACGTTTCTGACTGCCTTTACGATAAAATCGCTCCATCAACTTAAAATTCAACATCTTTCTTTTTTTATGTGAGTGATACGACTCGATGTACTTTAATTGAAATTCTGAATCATCAATCGCTTCAAGATGATATTCCAGCATATTAACGCCTTGTGCACTCTCAAAACGCACTTTATATACATTCGGTCGTTTGATTTCTAAAATCGTCACAGTAACGATTCCGGAATTACCCATACGTCCTCGTAACTGTTTATCATAGTGAAACCCTTCTTGAATTTCGTCTTCGTTTACTGATTGACCTGAACTCGATAGGATATCCATGCACAGCGATTCAATCAATAAATCAAAACATTGATCGGGTGTTCCATTTATCGTTCGATATACTTCCATTAATCTCTCCCCTTTCGATAAAATATTCCAAGTGCAATCACAATGAGTGTCATGCCTAAAAGCATAATTCCACTTCCTTGTTCTACAGTACTAGACAATAGAACCAAAAGTGTACCAATCGCGAAAATAAAAACAATCCACTGCTTCATAACGACCTCCACTAAAACAAATATTAGGAGCTTTTACGCCCCTAATATTTCGCTAACATTATTTTTGTGCTTCAGTATAATCAATTTTATTTGCAACTAAAACGAATACCGCCCAAATTGCAGTACCAATAACAAGATTAATCAAAGCAAGCAAGGCCGCTGAGAATGAGAAACCTGTCGCCATCCAAGCATAAAGAATGGGTGGCATTACCCATGGTACTTCAAGGAATACGGGTGGTACAAGTCCTGCTGACGTTGCAAGATATGCAATTGTAACGAGAATTGTTGGAACTAAAATCCAAGGAATTAAGTAAATTGGATTTAAGACGATCGGTAATCCAAAGATTACCGGTTCATTGATATTAAACAGTCCCATTGGGGCACTCAATTTCGCAACAGCACGATTTTCCTCACGTTTTGAGAAAATAAGCAATGCGATAATCAGCCCAAGCGTACATCCAGCGCCACCCATCCACGCAAAGGCATCAAAAGATCCACGTGTCCATAAGTAAGGTAAATTATCTGCTGATAAAGCTGCATTATAGGCATTCGTATTTGCTGTTAAAGCAACTTTATAAACACCATCAAGTGCAGGCGCTAATACGTTGGTACCGTGAAGACCAAAGAACCAGAACACAGAAACAGACATCGTAACGAAGATAACAGAACCAAGTCCTTGAGAAACATTAAGGAATGGCATTTGAACATACTTAAGGATTAAATCACCCACCGATGCATCAAAGAATGTAGATGTAAGATATGCAAGCGTACCTACAGCATATAAAGCAACACATCCTGGAATGATTGATGCGAATGCACGGGATACTGCGGGAGGAACTTGATCTGGCAATTTAATTGTAATGTTTTTATTCATCAGTTTTGCATAGATGATGGTTGCGATAAAGCCCACAATTAGAGCTGTAAATAAACCCTTCGCATCCATATAACCAATTCCGATAAATCCCCATCCAACAACAGGTTCTGCTAAGCCTGCAACATCAATAGACGCTACTTGAGGTGTAACAACAATAAATGATGCAAGTGAAATCAATCCACCTGCCAATGGATCAACATCATAAGCTTTGGATAATTGATATCCGATTGCGAATGCGAACACTAAAGCTAAAATCGCAAGTGTACCGAACCAAATGTTTCCATTAATACCAATAAGCCAACTGAATGCATCTGTAATACCATCTGCACCAAACTTTGCGGGTAAATCACGTACAAGTGCGTTTAATAAAACGGCAACAGATCCTGCCATTGTAATTGGCATGATGCTGATAAAAGCGTCACGAATCGCAACTAAATGCTTTTGCGAACCAATTTTAATTGCAATTGGGACGAAATGCTCTTCCATCCATGAAGTTAATTTCTCCATATATATCTTCTCCTTTACTACGGATTATACCGTTATTTTTAGTGGTATATACCATGTAGTTAATCTTAATATACCATACTCATATCAAGATGCAAGCGTTATCATAAGAGTTTCACAAAAATAACATGAATCACCAAGGATAATAAAACAAAAAAAAACAGGTGTTGAAACCTGTTTAAAGTTATTGTTGACCAAGAAGACCAAGTGTACGTGATGTTTCAATGACAAAGATGACACCATGTCCTGGTTTATCAATTTCAAATGATGTATTTAGTGCTTCGACTATGGATGATGTTAATTCCATTTTCGATAAGATTAAGATAATCTCTTTCTCGGGTTCAATATCCATATTAAATAATTTTTCATGTTCATGCGTTCCAGATCCACGTGCATGGATAATCGTTCCACCTGTTGCCCCATGGTTTTTCGCAACATGCATAACATCTTGCGCTAAACCATCATCAACGATAATAAAAATAGCATCTGTACCCATATTTCGTTCACCCTCCTTTATCGTTTTAACATGACCCGGTAATTTCTGAATCCCTAATACACTTTTTAAGGGAACTGAGAAAACAACACCTGTATCAGGCTTTTTAAACTGAGTATGCATTTGGATGCGTTCGTAGAAGTCTGTCTCAAACATTTCAGGCATAATCGTGATACACACTTCCTTACGACGTTCTTCAATACCAAGCATATTAAGAAGCCGATCTCGAACACATCCTCTACCTTGAAATACAGTACCACCGGTTGCACCCACTTGTCGGGAAATTGATAGAATATGCGAACCGTGTTCACGTTCGACGATTGAGCAAACCATTATAAGATTTGATAATTCAAAAGGCATCATCTACCCTCCTCTTTTTTTTGTTTTTAGGGCGTATAAGAATCCTAAAATTTGAATCGCAATAATTGGCATCATTGCAATCATCGCAATAACACCAAAACCATCCGTCATAACATTTGCAGTGGGTATTGCGGATGCAGCACCTTGAGCAAATGCTAATACAAAAGTTGCAGTCATGGGTCCTGAAGCAACTCCACCGGAATCATATGCAATTCCCACGAAAATATTTGGAACCCTAAACGATAAAACTGTAGCCAGCATAAATCCAGGTAAGAGCAAATGCCATAGTTTTAAATGTTCTGATGTGATGCGTAACATGGATAACATCACGGCAAACGCAATTCCTATAGAAAGTGTTACAAGAATTGATTTTTTCTTAATGTGTCCTGAAGTTACTTCTTCAACTTGTTCCGTCAGTACATATACAGCCGGTTCCGCCAACACTACCACCATTCCCATTAAAAACCCTACAACTAACAACAGCGAGCGATTTGGGATCAAGGCAACACCTTCACCTAAAATTCGACCTGCATCCATAAAACCTGCCTGAACACCAGTCATAAAAATTGAGAGACCAAAGAAAGTATAGAAAAGTCCTTTAAATATTTTATCTCTTCGAAAACGTGTCAGTTTAAACTTCCACATATCAAAAGCAATAAACAATATTGTAAGTGGTAGCAGTGAAAGTAATGACTCTTTCAACATTGTAGGCAATATACGAATAAAAGGCAAGAGAATCCCTTGTGATTCAAGAATCACTGCACTCTCTCCTTCAATACCACCAAGCCCTCTAACTAAACTTAAAATCATAACCATAAATATAGGACCTGCCGAAGCCAATCCAACCATCCCAAAGCTATCCTCTTCCGCATGTTTCCCACCTTTAAGCTGAGAGACCCCATACCCTAATGCAAGAATAAACGGCGTTGTCATCGCACCAGTTGTGGCACCAGAAGCGTCTACAGAAATCGCTAAAAACTCTTCTGATACAAAAACACCCAATACCATGATTCCAAAATAAGTAACTGCAAAAAGTTTATTAAGCGGTTTATTAAACAAAATTCTTAAAAGCCCAATCGCAACCATAATCCCTACACCGACCGAAACAACAGCTACAATTAAAGTTGCTGATAAGGTACCTCCAGAAGCCATATTTACTTCATTCGCAAGAATTTGTAAGTCTGGCTCCGCAAATGTAATTAAAAACCCAAGAATTAAACCTAATACCGCAACAATACTTACTTTATTGGTTCGCGCAATCGATTTCCCCATAAGCGTTCCAATTGGCACAATCCCCAGTTCTGCACCAAATAGAAAAATGCCCAAACCGATGATTACAAAGAATGCCCCAATGAGAAATCGGATCAATACATCCGTTTCAAGTGGTACGAGAAACAAATGCATTAAGAGTACTAAAACTGTGATGGGCAATACTGAAAAAGATACCTCTTTAAATTTACTTAATAAGATATTCAAATAACCCCTCCTAACTAACTGTTTTAAATATAACATGAATGTACGTTCATAATGAGTTTATGTGTAATATCACATAAAAAAAATCTAACCGAAGTTAGATTTGAATTAATATTGATCAATACGGTGCTTCGCATCTGAAAGAGACATTCCAGTTTTCTCAACGAGCATTTTAATCGCTAAGATCTTTTTACCTGATAAAACAAGATGACGAATTTCTTCTTCAGTTGCTTCGCTTACGCGAACCGGATTATTCGGCTTAGCATTCGTTCCAAACTTCATCTCATGGTGATGTACCTCTGCTTCCGTATAAGGTCTTGATTTTCGCTCAGCCTCAAATACATCATACTCTGTTGTACGTTCTTGAATCCGTGCAATACTTAAACCAATAATAAGTACAACCAGTATAATAATTACCGCCACAAGTACTTGTTCCATAATAATCACCTTCTTTCTCATATCATATCCTATATGTGCTTTTTTTAAAACAAATAGTAGTAAAAACAATGTTTTTTTAAGCTTTTACTCACAATTAATGAACTTTTTGCTATACTATAACCAACTAATCATAGGTTAAGGGGATACTAAGATTAACTCATCATATCGGAAAGGTACGATGAAATGAAAAATACAATTAAAGAAAAACGTAAAGCATTAAAATTAACACAACAAGAACTTGCAGATCAAACCGGGGTAACCCGGCAAACGATTTTAGCTGTAGAGCATAATAAGTATGTGCCATCATTACAACTTGCTTTCAATATTGCGAAAGCGCTCAAGACTGACTTACAAGATGTTTTTATTGATGAGTAGTCCCCAGATCATATATTAGTTAACAGGCAAATGCCTGTTTTTTTATATTTTTCAATCATCGATTGAATCTAAATAGCTTCCAACACAAACCCCAACACTGCATCCTAAACCCAATCCAAGTACGAGCTTATCGAAGATAAGCCCTATAACCAAGCCCACACCAACGCCAATTGGAATCCATGTTGCCAGTGAATTTTTTTCATGTTTCATAACACCCCTCCTTAAAACTCAGTTCCTTTGAGCATCGGTGCCGCCCAAACAAATCCTGCCCCTGCTATTGCATAAGCAATAACACTCACAGTTATACCTAAAGCCAATGCATTTGCCTCAATATCAACGCTTAGAAGACCTGCAGTCGCAAACACGAATACAATTGGTAATACACAAAGAATCATGCGTAAAAGCATATCCACAATTTGGTTCTGACGTGACTTCATAATACGAATCGTTAGAATTGATGATACATTAATCAAAGCGACATAACTTGATACAAACACAAGAGCTACCAATGCCTCGCGAAGATTTGCACCAGCCATCCCGATTGACACTAAAGTAAAGAATAAAGCAATTCCCAGTGATTTAAGAAATGGTAGTTTAATTGTATTAAAAAGCTTACGTAATGGTGAATCTGGAATTAAGTATAAGTGATATTGTTTCAGATCATCAGTTAACGTATCAACATTTGCTTGATTAAATAAGGCAATAATAACAAACATGATGTATCCTTGAATCGGCATTTTCATAAAATAGCCCATAATAAGATAGATGATATAAATAAGAACATCTTTGATACTGATCATCCGTCGCTGTTTTTTTAATAAGAGAACATTCTTATTATGTATAGCACGAGCACCAGTCCCATATTTTACTGAAACCCGTTTAATATCATCGGTATTGATTTCTTGTTTTCCTGCTTTAGCTCGGGCATAGAATTCCGAAAAATCTTCAGCATCAAGCATGGCTTGCTCAAAGAAGTCTCCCTTTGTATTCGCAAAAACATAGATTGCAAGAACATGAAATAAGAGCATAAAACCAAAACCCAGTAAGACTTGAACTATGTTATGACTAACAAATCCAACAAGACCCAGTTTTGCCCATCCAAATAAAGGAATCCAGAAAAAGGAATCGTGCGTTACAAATGCCATTAACGATGCCATGACATCAAAACCATTTTGATAAAACTGAGCACCGAGAATTATTAAGGTACTCACAATTATAAATGCGAAGAAAATACGTGGTCCCTTACTCTTAGTTTTATGAATAATGCCTTTGAGATAAAACCATTCCATTATCAATGAGAAGGCACTTATCAAGAGTGTATTCATAAGAAATGTGATCAAGACAAGCTGGATTGGCATTACAAAATGCAAACTAAACTGAAACGCACTTAGAAATGACGCTAACAATGCCAACAGCATACTACCCCAAATGTTTTCAAAGGGTAAAAGACTTAAGATTTGTTTTCGATTAAAAGGGCCAATAAACATAAAGTATGAATCTTCTAAAAAGAAGAGACTTTGATGTTTTGAGAGGACCATAGAAAGCATGAAAAAGGCTGAAATTCCTAAAACAATCATAATATATGCTTGCATGAGTTCCAGTGCCATAATTGCTTTTCCTTCATGTCTAAACATTGGGATAAACATTGAACCGTAGAGTAAAATTGCACCAAGAGTAAAAAGTGCGGAAGTAGGCTTACTGAAAATATTTCTGATTTTCGCAAAGCGCTTCAGTAATGATAGTTTAAGCAATGTTACCATATTCTAAATCTCCTTACCTACTTCAAAATAAATTTCTTTAAGACTCTTATCTTTTATATCCTTACGCAGTACTTCACAAATAACATGACCGTTTTTCATGATATAAGCGCGATCCCAAACATCACTTACAATATCAATTACATGAGTACTTAAGAGAACACTGGTACCTTTATCTTTTAAATCTTTAAGCAGTTTAAGGGTATCTTCGATACTTTGAGGATCAAGGCCCATCATCGGTTCATCGACAAGAATTGCCTTTGGTTCCGTAATAAGTGCAAGAATCATTGAGAGTTTTTGACGCATTCCTTTCGATAATTCTTTCGCAATCGTATCTCGTTTGGAATCAAGTCGAAATAATTCTAAATATTCCGCAGCCAAATCTTTATAATTATTAACGTCATAGGCATGACCGATAAAATCAATGTGTTCTTGTACCGTAAGCAAATCATAGAGCACTGGTACTTCGGGGATATACCCAAATCGTTTTTTAGCTTCTACACTGTGATTATCATAACCACAAATTGAAATTTCCCCCTCATATTCCAATAATCCAATTATGGATTTAATGGTTGTAGACTTTCCAGCCCCATTTTCACCTAATAAAACAGTGATTTCTCCTGGATTCGCAATTAATGAGACATTATTTGCCGCTACTTTATGTCCGTATTTCTTTGTCATATTCTTAACATTAATCATATTCAATCTCCTTTGAATATCAAAATCGTACCATGAATCATTTAGAATCTTCTTTAAACGACCTAAATGACCCGATTTCTTGGCTTAATGACAAAAAAAGAAGGCTTTAGCCTTCAAGTGTTTTACGCCCTTTACGGGACATGGGTATGATTTCACCGTTATCCAGTTCAATTTCTGATTTACCGCGGTCAATGCGTTTAATCCGTTTTTCATTCACAACATAGGATCGATGCACACGTACAAAGGTTTTACCTAAGTCGATATCGATTTTAGATAGATTTCCAACAAAATCTAAAATATCACGATCGGCATGAATGATGATACGATGCTTCTCTTGAGATGTCTCAAAATAGAGAATCTCACTAACTGGAATATGATAGAGATCATCAAATATTTTAACCGTATAATATTCGCCAATTTCCATTTGCTCCTTAATGACACGATTTATGGTTTCATCAATACAATGGCGAATACGCTCATCCACTTGGCTCATATCATCCTTGAGGATATAATCCATGGCTTCAAGACGCATTCTAAATGTTTCCAACAACAATTCATCATGTGTTGTAATAAAAACAAGATAGCCACGGGGATCCCGTTCACGAATGATTTTAGCCAATTCAAAACCACTCATCGCATTTGGACCTAAATCAACATCAAGAAAATATAAACCACGAACATTTTCTGAAGCACCTATTTCTAAGATCGATTCTGGATTGTCAGTTGCGCACAAAATCTTCATATCATAATTTTGGATTACAATGTGCTTTTCGATTACATCTTGGATGTGCTCACGTATTATCATTTCATCTTCTAATATATATACAGGTATCATCTTAACCCTCCACTCTGAGTTCTTGTTTAAACTTATGATTTGTGCAGGATGTATGTCCTACAGCATTGCGATATTTATTTAAAATGCTTCGATAACTTTGTAAACCAAGACCTCTTCCGCTTCCTTTTGAACTGTAATCAGGACTGAAAATTCGGTTGATTTCGATGGGTTCATGGATTGTGTTTTCAACCACAACCTTTAGGTATGTATCTTCTTGATAAAGAAGTACGTTTATATAACCCGTCGGATGACCTTCTACTGCTTCAATCGCATTATCAATTAAAATACCAATTGCACGGATAAAATCATTAGAATGCATAGAAATCGTCTGAATTGGATTCATGCATTCAAAAACATAGTCAATTTTTTTACCTTGCATTTCGATGAACTTTCCAAGAAGTAAACTTTTAATTTCCATGATTTCAATATTCGCTAGCTGAGCTGTTTGTTTTACTTCCTTCTCAAGTTGGTGATCAACGGCCAATGTATTCGTTCTTAAATACTCTCTGCCGCCAGCCAAGCCACTTGATTCAATTTGATGTGCTAGTTGGTTAAACGAATCCCGGTAAATCTTTTGGCTTTGTCTCACGCCTTCTTGAAGCTTAAAAAGCGAATTCAGATAATAATTTTGCTCAGCAATATACGAATTGGTGGCATCAATACGTTTCGATACCGATTCAAACGAAAGAAAAACAACACTCCCAATAGCTAAACAGGAAAGAATTAAAATCAAATGAATACGATTGGCTTCAAGATACTGATAAATCCCTAAGTTTTTTCCTGAAACTTCCAGGATAACAATACCACCAATCACAAGAAACATTGAAATTCCCAAACCAAAACGCAGTTCATAAAGTGTGTTGAGAATTACCTCCACAAAACCGGTATCATTTGGTGTATGGGAAATTTGAATCGGTTCTGGATGGTCCACATGATCCATATATCGTTCCGTTTGATCTAGAATACGTAAAACCGTCTCATCCCCTTCATCAAAAGCAAGATAAATACTAGAGAATAAATTCTTAAAGTCATGCCTTAACATCCGCACTTCTTGAGTTAATCGCTCTAAGGATTGAGCCTGTTGAACTTGTTGTAGGTAATGGACACGTTGTGTATGTAAGATTAAACGTTGATGTTCCAACACAGAAATAACTAAAATGATGAGGATCACCTCAAACACGACAATGATACCTAAAACAAATGATGCATTGCTATAGCTTTTCGTACCATAAACATAGATGATGCGAAACACATCTTTAATACACCAAAATACAATGGTTACGATTACAGATTTTCGACGTGACGTAAACAATTTCGAAAAGTAGTCACTAAAGTTTGAGATGCGAAAAAGTATTGAGATTAAAAAAGCAACACACGCGGTTAACACATATCCACCTAAAACGGTATAAGGAATCAGATTAGGAAATGGAACCAAGATTTGATACAGAATCGTAGTCACAACGGTAAATAGACTTCCTGTGATAAAGTAACTGAATAAACTTGAAGATAAAGCATGGAGGTAGTTTATGTGAGCATCGCGCGCAAGAATAGTGGACAAAACAAGAGCTTGTACCGCAAACACCGGCCCTTCAATTAAATACAATAGATTTCGATTCATTAAACTTGATACTAATCCAGGCGTGAATTCTAAAATATAATTATTGAGAACTTGAATTAGAATAAAGATTCCGAGAAACTTAAAGAGCGTTTGTTTACGATGGCTTAAAACAATCATTTCTCGATTTAGAAAAAACCAAGATAGCCCATAAAAAAACGATATCGAAATCGCAACGATTGTAATCATTAAAAAATATGTCATGATACCTCCTGACAAACATTTTTGTACTTTTAGATAAAAATATTTTTAAATTTAAAACTGTTATCGTTTGAACTTAAACCCACGTTTTATGGAACAGCTGCGCTCATGTTGTGATCGCATAACATTACGATCGTAAAGGAATGGTGTCACAAGACGCTGAAAACTCTTAGAACGAACATGAACATCATCCCAATCAATTTCATCATACAAGTCAACTGCCAGGACTTTTGCTTGCTTCGGACTTAAAATCGATTGAATTTCAATCGCTTCTATGAGTTTATCCAAACGAAATTGTTCCAATTGACTAATCATGTGTTGTGACTCCTTTATAATCCATAAGATTTAATATCTCTTTATGGTTTGTTGCTTTAAACGAACACATATCCCCAGCAAACTCACCATCAATATTCATCGACATTACCGTATCCGACTGAATCTCCACCTCTTTACACTGACGAATCACAAACATGTCATTATCATACTCACGACTCATCATTCCCTTAAGAATTTGACGTATCTGTGAAACATTTCGCGGCTTACGTATTAACATCACCTCAAAAAGACCATCTGATAATTCAATCTCATTTTCATCATAATGAAAAATACCACCTACAGATTTAGAATTTGTGATACCTCCGAATACAAAACTACCCGAAAACAACATATCATCAATTCGCACTTTCAAACCGTATGCATGAATGCGTCGAAACGTTAAAAAACCATAGATCAAATAGGCTCGATAACCCAACCAGTTTTTTAAGTTTTGAGGTGTTTTATACGTAACCTCCGTAAAGTTTCCGAACGTAAGCGCAAACGTAAAACAATCCGTTTCATTTAAAACACCCAAATCGACAGGTCTTTCAGATAAATTTTCAAGATTACTTAAAATATCTGTAGTATGAGCTACATTCCCTA